>CAZHAY010000031.1:0-26788 GCA_964530545.1 uncultured Marinobacter sp. | reverse complement strand
AGAGCCAGAGCCAGAGCCAGAGCCAGAGCCAGAGCCAGAGCCAGAGCCAGAGCCGAAAATCAGCGTTTTCCAGCGTATCAAGAGCGGCCTGGGAAAAACCCGCGCCAATCTGGGGTCCGGCCTTTCGGGTCTGTTTTCCGGGGGCAAGGTCGATGAGGATTTGCTGGAGGAGATCGAAACGACACTGCTGATGGCAGACGTGGGCGTTACCGCCACCACTGAAATCATCGACTCGCTGACGGATAAGCTCAACAAAAGCCAGTTGAAGGACGGCGCCGCCGTCAGGGATGCGCTGAAAAACGAGCTGCGCTCCCTGCTGGTCAGCAGTGCCGAACCGCTGACCATTGATAGCAGCAGAAAGCCCTGGGTAATGCTGATGGTTGGCGTGAACGGCGTTGGCAAGACCACCACCATCGGTAAGCTTACCCGCCAGTTCCAGAATGAAGGTCGCAGCGTCATGCTGGCCGCAGGTGACACATTCCGCGCGGCGGCCGTCGAACAACTGCAGGTCTGGGGTGAGCGCAATGATGTTCCAGTGATCGCCCAACATACCGGTGCGGACAGCGCATCCGTGATCTTCGATGCGGTGCAGGCAGCCCAGGCCAGAAATATTGATGTCGTGATTGCCGACACAGCCGGCCGCTTGCAGAATAAGGACAATCTGATGGCCGAGCTGGAGAAAGTCGTCCGGGTGATGAAGAAGCTGGATGATTCCGCTCCCCATGAGGTCATGCTGGTGCTGGATGCGGGTACCGGCCAGAATGCACTGAGTCAGGCCCAGGTGTTCCAGCAGGCGGTCGGCGTCAACGGCATTACATTGACCAAGCTGGATGGCACCGCCAAGGGTGGTATCGTGTTCGCCATCGCCCGCCAGCTGGGGCTGCCCATCCGCTATATCGGCGTTGGTGAGCAGGTGGAAGACCTGCGTCCGTTTGACCCCGAAGCCTTTGTGGATGCGCTTTTTGACGACTGACAGGGCGCTGCCTGATTGCGGTCAGAAACAGGCCATGTAACTAGCGCCGGTCAACTGTAGGCCGGAAAGTATCGGGAAAGGATCCAGGCTGTAATGATCGAATTTCGTCAGGTTACCAAGCGTTATGACAGCGATCATACAGCCCTGCGTCACGTCTCCTTTGAACTCGACCGCGGGGAACTGGCATTCCTGACCGGGCATTCCGGGGCTGGCAAGAGTACGCTGCTCAAGCTGATTCTGCTGATGGAGCGGCCTACCGCCGGAGAAGTCAGGGTTGGTGGCCAGTTACTGAATACCATGCCCCGTCGGCAGATTCCCTATGTGAGGCGCCATATCGGTGTCGTTTTCCAGAATCACCAGTTGCTGTTTGATCGGACCGTCTTCGATAACGTAGCCATGCCGCTGGAAGTCATGGGCGTATCCCCGGGCGACATCGGCCGCCGGGTACGGGCGGCATTGGACAAGGTGGGGTTGCTCAGCAAGGAACGGATGAATCCGGTTCAGCTGTCTGGTGGTGAGCAGCAGCGGGTAGGCATTGCGCGGGCGGTGGTGAACAAGCCGCCGGTGCTGCTGGCGGACGAACCCACCGGTAACCTGGACCCGGAACTGTCCGCCGATATCATGCATCTGTTCGAGCAGTTCAGCCAGGTGGGGGTGACCGTTCTGATTGCTACCCACGATATTGCCCTGATCGAGTCCATGGATCGCCGCCGACTGACCCTGTCTCAGGGGGAATTGCTGGCCAGCTCCCGCAGCAGACTGGGAGCTGCGGGATGAGCCGGTCGTCTCGTCCGTCTTCCGCCCCCCGTAACCGCGGTGCCGGCCGTCGTCGCTCATCCCTTGGCGGCGCGCTGATCAGCTATCGTGCCCATCATCTGAAAGTTGCCCGGGACAGTGCCCGCCGATTGTTGGGCTCACCGGTCGCCAGCGCCATGACCTGGGCGGTTATGGGTATCGCACTGGCGCTGCCGGTAGGGCTTCTGTTGCTGTTATCCAGTGTTCAGGGCATCACCGCCGGCTGGGAAAGCGCGGCGCGGGTAACCGTATATCTGGCGGATACCGTTTCAGATAATGGTGCCGACCAGCTCCGCAATCAGGTCAGCGAGCGCGAGAGCGTGGCCGAGGTGGTCCTGATTCACCGGGACCAGGCGCTGGCGGAGTTTCGTGCGGGTTCAGGGCTGGGGGAAGCGCTGGACTATCTGGATGAGAACCCTCTCCCTCACACCCTTCTGGTAACACCGGTGGATGACCATCGCACGGCCGAAGGGGTAGAGCAACTGGCGCAGGAGCTCCGCTCCGTGGATGATGTCGCGCGGGTACAGGTGGATCTGGGCTGGTTGCAGCGGCTGGCGGCCATGACCGACCTGATCGCACGAGCGGTCTGGGTCCTTACCCTGCTGCTGGCGGCTGCTGTCATACTGGTCATTGGTAACACGATCCGTCTGGCTATTGAGAACCGGCGGGATGAAATTCTCGTTGCGAAGCTGGTAGGCGGCACCGACGCCTTTGTGCGGCGGCCGTTTCTCTATACCGGTGCCTGGTATGGTCTGGGTGGCGGTCTGGTGGCGGTAGTGATTCTACAGTTCGCCATCTGGTGGCTGAATGGCCCGGTAGGGGAACTGGCCGCCCTTTATAACAGCGATTATGCCCTGCCCGGGTTGCCGTTAGATGGAATTTTGGGGTTGCTTCTGGCCGCCCTTACACTCGGGTGGCTGGGGGCCTGGCTGGCCGTTAGACGCCACCTGGACGCCATCGAGCCTGGGGAGATCGCCGGTGCCGGCTGAGGCGTGCGCCTTAACGGTTTTTCATATCGTGTTGGCTGCAGTGTGCTAGGCTGGGGTCCGAAGAGAAGGACGCATGGTCCGTAGCGTACGGGAAACACCGTATGGCTGTCACAAGGGAATGGGTTCTATTTTTAGTGCACATTCTATTTTAATGCAGAAGAATATCCGGGCCTGGATGGTAATCGATCGATCATGTCATTCCTGATCGGTTAGAGGCAGCCGACCGGGCTTTTTGCTAGCTTGCAGCTCGTTGAATCTACAAGTAAAAGCGGACAGTTAGGGAACCAAGTTATCACTTGGCTGTCATAAGTACAGTTGCTATATTTATGAGTTGCCAAGTACGGAGGATACGAATGGGAACAAGTTTACAGTTAGCGGATCGTCTTGTCCCGGGTGCCAACCTGGAGGCCTATATTCAGGCAGCCAGTCGCATTCCGGTGTTGACCGTAGACGAAGAGCGTAAGCTTGCCGAACGCCTCCATTATGAAGGAGACGTTGACGCAGCACGTACACTGGTGCTCTCACACCTGAGATTCGTCATTCATATCGCACGCAGCTATTCAGGCTACGGCCTGGCGCAGGCTGACCTGATCCAGGAAGGGAATGTCGGCCTGATGAAGGCGGTGAAGCGTTTTAATCCGGAGTTCGGTGTTCGCCTGGTTTCTTTTGCCGTGCACTGGATCAAGGCTGAAATTCACGAATTTATTCTGCGCAACTGGCGCATCGTGAAAGTAGCCACGACCAAGGCCCAGCGCAAACTCTTTTTTAACCTGCGCAGCCAGAAGAAGCGTCTGGCCTGGCTGAATCAGGAAGAGCTGAATGCCGTCGCGACCGATCTTGGGGTTGCGCCCCATGTAGTGCGTGAGATGGAGGGTCGGCTGGCCTCCCATGACACCGCATTCGACGGCCCGCACGGCGATGATGACGATAACGCCTATCAGGCTCCCGCCTACTATCTGGAAGATCGCCGCAGTGACCCGGCTCTGCAGGTGGAAAAAGCGGACTGGACGGAAGATTCCAATACCCGTCTGATGGAGGCGATGGAAAGTCTGGATGACCGCAGCCAGGACATTTTACGTCAGCGCTGGCTCACCGACAGCAAATCCACGCTGCATGAGCTCGCGGGAAAGTATGGCATCTCGGCGGAGCGGATCCGGCAGCTGGAGAAAAACGCCATGAAGAAAATCCGGGTGCATATGGCCGAATCGGCCTGAACGCGCACGGATAACGGTTTTCAAACGCCACCGGCTGACTGCTGGTGGCGTTTTTGTTTGCAGGAGCATAATGCCAATGGCATCACCACACATTGCCTTTCTCGGCATCGGCCTCATGGGCGCACCCATGGTTCAGAACCTGCTGGCGGCGGGCTTTCCGATGACCTTATGGAACCGTACCGCCAGCAAATGTAAGCCGTTTGCAGAACAGGCCCGGATTGCGCAAACGCCGACCCAGGCGGTGGCCGACGCCGATATCATTATCACCATGCTCGAAAATGGCGACGTGGTGGAGTCGGTGTTAATCGGGCAGGGAGCCATGGCCGCCGCCAAGGCTGGTGCTGTGGTGATTGATATGAGTTCCGTGCAGCCGTCTCTGGCCCGGCGCCATGCCGGGCTTGCCGCCGTACAGGATGCAGGCTACCTGGATGCGCCTGTATCCGGCGGCACCCGTGGTGCTGAGGCTGGCACGCTCAGCATCATGGTGGGCGGTGAGGCTGACACGCTCAGGCAGGCCCAGCCTGTGTTCGATGCCCTGGGGAAAGTTACCCATATCGGTCCGGCAGGTGCCGGTCAATTGGCCAAGCTTGCCAATCAGGCCATTGTCGGTATCACCATTGGCGCTGTATCTGAGGCGCTGTTGCTGGCTGCCAAAGGCGGGGCGGATCCGGTCGCGGTCCGTGAAGCGTTGCTTGGCGGGTTTGCCGGCAGCAAAATTCTGGAACAGCACGGTGAGCGGATGATCGAACGGGACTTTGCACCCGGCGCGCCGGCGCGCATTCAGCTTAAAGATCTGCGCATGATTCTGGATGAGGCCAGGGCCGAGGGCCTGACCCTGCCCCTGTCCCAACAGGCCTACAGCGGTTATCTGTCGCTGGTAGCCAACGGTCACGGGGATGTGGATCACAGTGGCCTGCTGCTGGAGCTGGAGCACGTGAATGGCGCCCGGCTCGGCAGTGGCCGGGGCAGGGCGTTGGAGCGGGAGTAAGCCGATGCCAAGATTCGCCGCCAACCTGACACTTCTTTTTAACGAAGTGCCCTTCGAGGAACGCTTTGCCGCCGCCTACCGGGCCGGATTTACCGGCGTCGAGTACCTGTTCCCCTATGCCTGGCCCGCAGCTTCACTGGCCGAAAAGCTGCAGCAGTACCGATTGTCTCAGGTGCTGTTCAATCTGCCGCCCGGTGACTGGGATGGCGGTGAACGTGGCATCGCCTGCCTGGCAGGACGGGAAGCGGAATTCCGACAGGGTCTTGAGGAGGCGGTCCGCTATGCCCGCGCACTGAATTGCTCCCGGCTCAACTGCCTGGCAGGACTGGCCCCCGCTGGGGAGGACCCCGAGCGTGTGTGGGATACCCTGCGCAGCAACGTGACCCTGGCTGCAAGCCGCCTGGCGGACGAAGGAATCACCCTGTGCCTGGAGGCCATTAATTCACGGGTGGATATGCCCGGCTTTGTGCTGGATACCTCGGCCCGGGTGATGCAGCTGATGGATGAGGTCGGTGCAGATAATGTCCGGTTGCAGTACGATATCTACCACATGCAGATCATGGAGGGGGATCTGATCCGGACCCTGCAGTCGCTGCTGCCGCGCATTGGTCATATCCAGTTTGCCGATAATCCGGGCCGCCATGAGCCTGGCACTGGTGAGATCAACTTTCCTGCGGTTTTCCATGCGCTGGATGAGGCAGGGTACCAGGGGTGGGTGAGTGCTGAGTACCGGCCACTGGGCCGGACCGAGGCGGGGCTGGACTGGCTGAAAACCGCCACGCAGCCCATAATGTGACCGTCGTCATCGGCGACACCCTCTTACAGGATCGTAACTGGCAGCCAATCATTACAGCCCTTACTCTGGGCGAACATTAACAAGGGAGCCGGGCCAACAAGCTGCTCAGGCCCAGTGCCGGAAGGGCTCCGGCGACAGGGATATCCCTTGCAGTACAGTGGTTACTCAGTCATGCGGGAGGAACACCGGTGAAAGCACTGGTAATCGAAGACGATCAAGACGTGGCAAGCTACCTGGTAAAAGGACTTAAAGAGTCCGATTTCGTGGTGGATCACGCGGCCGACGGCAAGGAAGGTATGATGCTCGCCGCCAGTGAAGACTACGACATCATGATTGTAGACCGGATGCTGCCGGGAATGGACGGCCTGTCTATTATCAAAACGGTCCGGGCGACCGGCAACCAGGTACCAGTGCTGATTCTCAGTGCCCTCGGTGACGTTGATGACCGGGTGGAAGGTCTGCGCGGTGGCGGTGACGATTACCTCACCAAGCCCTTCTCGTTTACCGAACTGCTGGCCCGGATTGAATCCCTGGTCCGCCGTAACCGTCAGTCGGCTGAAACCGAGACCGTACTGAAAGTGGCTGACCTGGAGATGGACCTGCTGGCTCGTACGGTCAAGCGTGCCGGCCAGAACATAGACGTTCAGCCGCGGGAATTCCGTTTGCTGGAATACCTGATGCGCAATGCCGGCCAGGTGGTCACCCGCACCATGTTGCTGGAAAAGGTGTGGGACTATCACTTTGATCCCCAGACCAACGTCATCGACGTGCATATCAGTCGTTTACGGGCCAAGATCGATAAGGAGTTCGAAACCCCGCTGCTCCAGACCGTGCGGGGTGCGGGATACATGCTGCGTGAAACTGCTTAGCCAGCTACGGACTTCTACCTTTCAGCTGGCCCTGCTTTACATGGTGGTGTTTGCCACCTCGGTGTTTCTGCTGCTGGCGTTTATTTACTGGCGCACCGCCGGTTTTATGACCGCTCAGACCGACGAAACCATTGATGCGGAAATTGCGGGGCTGGCCGAGCAATACCGGGGTCGGGGCGTTAATGGCCTGATCACGATCATTCGTGAGCGGGTCGCCCGTGACCCCAACGCCAAGTCCCTGTATCTGCTCACCACCGACGAATACCTTAAGCTGGCAGGCAACCTCAACGGCTGGCCCATGGAATCCCAGTCCCAGGGCAGCTGGATCAACTTCACCCTTGGTGAAAGCCTGGGCTGGGCCGGTCCGCCGCGCCAGGCCCGGGCCAGAATCTTTGAAGTGCAGGGCGGGCTGCGGCTGCTGGTCGGCCGTGATGTGGACGACCTGAATACCCTCAAGGCGCTGATTGAAACCGCTATCAACTGGGGGATGGGAATTACCCTGGGGCTGGCGCTGCTGGGCGGCTTCATGATGAGCCGCAGCACCACCCGGCGCATTGAAGTGATCAACATTACCTCCCGCAAGATCATGAACGGTCATCTGTCCCAGCGTATTCCCACCCGGGGCACCCAGGATGACTTTGACCAGCTGGCCGAAAACCTGAACCAGATGCTGGACCGCATCGTGTATCTGATGGAAGGCATCCGCCATGTATCGGACAGCATCGCCCATGACCTGCGAACGCCCCTGACCCGGCTGCGCAACCAGCTGGAAACCACCCTGATGGTGGTGGACAACGACGAGGCCCGGGACCAGGCCGCCAAGGCGGTAGCCGAAGCGGATCAGCTGCTGGCCACCTTCAACGCACTGCTTCGGATTGCCCGCCTGGAAACCCGGGGTAACACCACTGCGGATGTCCGCCCGGTCTCCCTGGGATTGCTGGTCCGGGATGCCTGCGAACTGTACGAAGCGCTGTCAGAGGATAAATCACAGGTCTTCAGGCAGAATATCGATGATGAAGTGACGGTGGAGGGTGACCGGGACCTGCTCTTTCAGATGGTCAGCAACCTGATCGACAATGCGATCAAGTACACACCGGAAAAAGGTGAGATTGTGGTGACCGTCTTGCTGGAGAACGAGTCCGCGATCTTTGAGGTGGCCGACAGTGGCATCGGTGTGCCGGATGACGAGAAAGGACAGATTTTCCAGCGCTTCTACCGGGTCGGCAAGAGCCGGTCATCCCCGGGTAACGGTCTGGGGCTGAGCCTGGTTAATGCCGTAACGGAGATTCATCAGGGAACCATTGGCGTGTTCGACCATCACCCGGGCGCGGCCATGCCCGGGTTGCGCGTCCAGGTGACCTTGCCGCGCTATAACCCGCAACGGCGACGGGTCAGGCTGGTGTCAGCCAACCCGGAAGCCGGGCAGGCGGAAGATCATACCGCCTGAGAGTCATCGTCTGGACGGCGGAAGCGGTTGACGCGCCCGGCTACCGGGCGCAACACCGGTGCGCCGTTCTGTTCCAGGTCATCCAGTAGATCGCCAGCCTGGCGACGATAGCGGCTCAGGCGGGTCTGAAAGCTGTCCCACTCTCCCTCCAGCTGATGCTGTCCGGTCATAAAGAAGGCCGCGAGGTTGTGGCGATTGATCTTGTCGGTAACCCCGAGGCGATCCAGTTGATACCCGACGTTATCCACGCCTTTCAGAAGGGTTTGCGTTAGTCTGTCTTTGTTCATGACTGCGGTGTCCTCATTGAGGTCACGGGGCAGTAGCGCCCCTCGATAACCCCTATCATGGGGCCGGGAACAGAGGCTTACAAGTTCCGCAGCGAGACCACGAGCGCCTGAATTAAATGTCATTGCCCGGCCACTTCGGGTTAACAGCCTCTATGGATAATGGGTATGGCAGTAGTGAAGCAGACAACGAAGTTGCCTGCTTCTCCCTCCAGCACAGCGCTAGCCTTGACCCCGCTCTTAATGCGGGGTTTTTTTATGGCTCATACCGGATGTCGTTGACGTACCAGAGTACGGGACCTTCCGGCGTCTGCACCAGGGCTTCATCGTCCACCTGCTTTTTCAGCAGTGCCCGGGCCATGGGGGAGTCAATGGAGATGTAGCGTTTGTCCAGGTCCAGCTCGTCGTAGCCCACGATGCGAAAACAGCGGATTTCCCCCGCTTCATTCTCGACGTCCACCCAGGCGCCGAAAAACACGCGTCCGTCCTGTTCGGGGCTGTAGTCCACCACTTTGAGTTCCCGGGAGCGCCGCTCCAGATACCGGAAGCGCCGGTCGATTTCCCGAAGCCGCTTCTTGTTGTACTGGTAGTCCGCGTTTTCGGAACGGTCACCCAGGCTGGCGGCCCAGGTCACCTTGCGGGTGACATCGGGGCGCTCAACTCGCCATAAGTGTTCCATTTCCGCTTTCAGCGCTTCAAAGCCTGCGCGGGTAATCAGAGGAGCGCGCATCGGGACTTAAGCGGTTTCAGCCATGGCGGCGTCTTTCTGAAGAACTTCAGTGAGGAAGAAGGTAACGGCCTGCCGTGCCTGGTTAAGTCGGGCCCGGGATAACTGGGCCTGATCCTGCAGGTGATGCAGAAAAGCCTGCTTGTCGGCCCATTCCAGGGTCTCCGGCGTTCTGGGCTGGTGGAAAAGGACAAACCGGCCAATCCAGTGGAGATAGGTGCGTTGAGCGCGAAGGTTCAGTTGCTGATGAAAAATTGCGCTTTCTACCTGTGCAAACAGGCCCGGTTCGGTCTGTTCAAGCGCTTCTGTCAGTTCCATGTTTAATCCTGATAATGGCTTCTGGCCGTCGGGCGGCCCTGTTGTTTTTATAATGCCCGCATCATATGACAATCGCTTTAATACCGCAAAAGCCGAATTGTTGACATTGGTGTCCGTCGCGTTACGACTTGTCTGGCAATTCTCGCCGCAGCGCACGAAACCCAGTCCTGACTACTTACGAAACTCCTCGAGCCGGTCAAGATAGCGCTGCATGGCATCTTCCCTGGACACGCCACGAAGCGGTTCGCGCACGTCGTACTTGGCCCGGGCGATAAAATCGGTCATACCGGGACGCTTGCCAGTGACATCGCCTTCTGTGGCCTGCTTGTACAGCGCATAGAACTCCAGTTTCAGCTGGTTGGACGGGCGTTCCTCGCCCTGACCATTCTGGATGTAGTCAACCGCCTCTTCGAAGCGGGCTTCCAGGTTACTCATGACAGTGTTCCTGATGAAAGTAGGTGATTGCTGAGCGTACAACAAGTGCGGAGTATAGCCTTAGCCGGTCTGCTAAAACCATGTCGCGCCGGTGACATGCGTGACAGGATGACCGGGGCCGGTTCCCCGACTATGCTGAAGCCCGTACGGAAACACATTCACACACATGGAGCGTTCATGATCGGCCCCAAATCCGTTATCCGACTGTCCCTTGCCCCGCTGGTTCTGCTGGCTCTGGCCGCACCGACGTCCAAGGCCCAGCAGCCGACAGCCGCGCCGGCACCTCGTATCACGGTGACCGCGCCCAGGCTGGAACGGGGGTTATATGAAACGCCAGCGGCGATCTCCCGGCTAAACCGGCGGGATATACGTCAGGGTGAGCAGGGTATCCGGCTGGACGAATCCCTGGAGTCCGTACCGGGCCTGTTCCTGCAGAACCGGGACAACTTCGCCCAGGGCCAGCGGATATCAAGCCGTGGTTTTGGCGCCCGGGCACCGTTTGGCATTCGTGGGCTCCATATCCGGGTGGACGGTGTCCCCTACACCCTGCCGGACGGGCAGGCACAGATTGATGCCATTGATCTGGCCAGTGCCGGGCAGATCGAGGTCATCCGCGGCCCGTCGTCGGTGTTGTACGGTAATGCGGCTGGCGGGGTCATAGATGTGACCACCGCTGATGGCCGCCGTATGCGGCAGTCGCCGGTGATTGACCTGCAGGGCGGCAGCCACGGGCTGGTGCAGCTGGGTGTCCGGGCGGGCGGACAGCAGGGCAACTGGTTTCACGCTATCAGCGCGTCTGCGTTGCGGTCCGATGGCTACCGCGATCAGAGTGAAGTGGAGAAATACCTGCTGAACAGCAAGCTGGGCTATGAACTGGATGACCAGCGAACGGTCAGCGTGTTACTGAATCTGATGGATATCCCCAAAGCACAGGATCCGGGTGGACTGGGTCGTGAGGATGCCCGCCAGAGCCCGCGCCAGGCCTGGCGTTTTGCCGGGTTGCTCGACGCGGGTCAGTCGGTAGACCAGCAAGTGGTGGGTGGCCATTACCAGGATCAGGGGTTTATAGGCGGAACGCTGGATGCCCGGGCGTTCTACAGTTGGCGGGACTTCGAGCAGCAGTTGCCGTTTCCGGGCTCCAGCCTGATCAATTTTCAGCGGGACTATTACGGCGCCAGTCTGGAATATCAACGGACCGATACCCTGGCCAGCCGGCCCCTGCACTGGATTCTGGGCACTGACCTGGGTTGGCAGAAAGACGATCGTGGGCGCCACGCCGTCAGTGCTTCCGGCGCAGTGACAGGCCGTACTGCCGATGAGCTCCAACAAGCCCACAGCACCGGGATCTTCGCCCAGGGTGACTGGGCCCTGACTGACAGCTGGTCGGTGAGCGCTGGCGCCCGCTATGACCGTATTACCATGAAGATTGACGACGATCTGTTGCTGGATGGCAGTGACGACAGCGGTGACCGCACGTTTCGGGAATGGTCCGGCAGCCTGGGACTAAACTATCAGTTCCGCCCCGCCCACCAGTGGTATGCCACCGTCGGTAATGCCTTTGAGACACCAACGTTTACCGAGTTTGCCCGCCCCGATGGTCTTGGCGGCTTCAACCCCAACATCGAACCGCAGCAGGCGTGGAACTATGAGGTGGGCCTGCGGGGACTGTTTGAGACGGGACTTGAGTACGATCTTGCCCTGTTCTCGGTCAATGTCAGTGATGAACTGATCCCTTTTGAAGCCGACGGCGGCCGCACCTTCTACCGTAACGCCGGCCGAACCTCCCGGGATGGGGTCGAGGCTGCGATCCGCTATCCGCTTCTGCCGGCTCTGGAAGCTCGTAGCAACCTGACCCTGGCCCGCTACCGATTTGACCGTTATGCCACGGAAGGTGGTGCGGACTATGCCGGCAATGACCTTCCCGGCCTGCCCGAGGTGCTCTGGAACGGCACACTGGCCTGGCAGGGGATTGGCGGTCGCTTTGCTGAAATGGGGGCTCATTACGTGGGGGATTTCTACGCTGATGACGCCAATACCGAAAACGTGGGCAGCCACTGGCGGTTCGATCTTAAGGCGGGCGACAGCTGGCGGTTGGGTAACCGCTCAAACCTTGACGTTTATGGCGGTATTCGCAATCTGCTGGATGAGGATTACTACGAGAACGTCCGCATAAACGCCAGCGCTGGCCGTTATTACGAGCCAGCGCCGGGGCGGACTTTCTACGCCGGGGTGAGATTCGGGTTCTAGCCCGGCTCAGCCTGCTACCGTGAGCTGGTTGCGGCCATTGGCTTTGGATTTGTAGAGGGCGGTATCGGCCCGCTTGATCAGCCGCTCCGGATCCGACTGTACCGCATTGGCTGTCGCCAGGCCCAGGCTCACCGTTACGTTGAGCACCTCATCGTCCACGCGAACCTCGTGGCGCTCGATCGCCTTGCGAATCCGCTCGGCGACCACGGTGGCTTCCTCCCGCCCGGCGCCTGGCAGAATCACTACCATTTCCTCACCACCGTAGCGGGCCGCGGTGTCGTTCTCGCGGGAGTTCTCCTTGACCAGATCCGCTACTTCCCGCAGCACCTGATCCCCGAGCTGGTGCCCCCAGGTGTCGTTGAACTGCTTGAAGTGGTCGATATCAATCAGCACCAGCGACAAGTCCCGGTCAAAGCGGGCCACGCTGGCCAGCTCCTGCCGCAGCATATTCTGAAAGTAGTCGTGGTTGTACAGGTTGGTGAGCCCGTCGATTGCCGCCTTGCGGGACAGCTCCAGACGCCCTGCGGCCGCCACCGAGATGATCTCCAATGCGCCAATCCGGGCTTCGGTGAAGCAGTTGCTGAGGTGGTTGTTTTCCAGATACAGCAGGCCGATCAGAGTGCGTTGATCGCCCTGGCCGATGGCGATGGGAATACATAGGATGGAACGGATCCGCTCCCGCAGAATGTATTCTTCGCGGTCCAGTCCCGGCACCGGGCTGTTCACCGCCAACGCGTCTGCGACCACGACGCTTTCCAGGGTCCGGCTCACGTAATTGACGGTGGCCTGGGAAACGGTTTCAGACTGATCCAGTGGCGATGACTGCAGAATCACCGTTTCATCGGAGTCCACGGTGGCTTCCGCCTCAATCCGCAGCTTGCCTTCACTGTCCCGCAGGGCCAGGATGCCACGCTGGGCACCGGCGAACTCTATGGCGATATCAATGATGGCGGCGACCATACGGCTGTGAATCTGCTCATCGGCGATAGCCTTGAGCGCCTTCATCAGTGAGGTCATATCCACTTCCGCCATGGGCATGGCCCGGGTTCCCGCGTGCGTCGATGCCGGGCGGGCGTCCGTCAGTTCGGGGTAACGCTGCTCCAGATGATCGACAAGGCCATGGGCGCCCCAGCGGCGATACAGGTCCCGTGCGCGGCTCAGATAGGGTAGGCCAATGGTGCTTCGGCCTGCAGCCATATGCATGGCACCGCAGAGTTTGCACGCCATCGCCTGCTCATCGATAAACCCTTGCTCCCTGGCGAGCGCGATGGACTGATCGTAGGCTTTGTGAGCATCAAAGTCGCGGCCCTTAAAGCGCAGAATTTCAGCTTGCAGCATCAAATATTTGTTTTCCATATTCACCGGGTTGACCCGGGCTTCGACGCGCAGGCCCCGGAGGTCCTTACGCGCCAGGCGGAAATACTTCCGGCGCTGACGTTTACCTGTCACCGTCCGGGCACCGCGAATTAACACCATGGCGCGAATGAACAAGGTCCAGCGGCTGCTGTAAAAGCCCTCGGTGCCATACTTGATGCCGGTCAGATGCACAGCAGCACGAGTACTCTGTTCATGGTAGCCGTCGTTATCGAAGAGGTATTGCAGGTACATCGCCTTGGACAGGACGTGCTCAATGATGGCGTTGTCGTTGGCTTCCCGATGCCGGGGGAGCATCTCGTCGATGTCGTAGATGTCCCCGATCAGCAGTGACGGGCGTTTGCTCAGTCCCCGCAGGTTACGGATCAGCTGCAACCTGGCTTCATGGTGATGCAGTACCGACCCCAGGTGCAGTGCCCGGAACTCAGCCAGTTCCTGGGTCGTCTGGTGATCTAGCTTTTCGAGATCGAGACCACCGTGCATCAGGTACTGACCGTGAATAGTGGCGGCATGGACAGCGTATTCGAAGTCGCCGTTCTCCATGCAAATGCGGCTGGCCTGGTGCAGGTTATCGAAGGTCTTGTGCAGCGGCTCCTTCCAGTGCTGGATCAGTGAAGCGTACAGGTGCAGGGCACGGCCGCGACGCATATTGAAGCGCTCGCTGATGTCTACGGCCAGCTTGCCAAGGCGCATGCCGGTATCCGGGTCGTTCAGTTCGCGGGCATACATCATGCCCAGTACTGAGAAACTGCCAATGGTGTCTGGGCTGTGGCCGTAGTCGAGCGTCATCTCAACGCCCCGGATACACATCAGCGGCAGCAGCAGGGGCTCGGCGAACATCGCGGCACTGCCGACGACCGCACCGAGACGGCCTGCGGCGCGCTGCTCCGCTGAGCTGATGTCCGGCAGTTCCCGCAGGGTATCGAGATTGATGGTCTTCAGACGGCTCTTGAGTTTCAGGAACCGGTAAATCACATGGAGGCGGCGCGGGTGGCGCGGGTATTTATGGCCCAGTTCTGCCAGTAGTGGCAGCGCAAGGTCGATGGCCTTGGGTAGCTCGCCCAGCGTAATCAGATGGCCGATCCAGGCTTCATGGAAGGTCACGCGCCCGAGCAGGTCATGGGTATTCTCGAGACCGGTATCGATCAGCGCCTTGAGCCCTTTATCATCGCCCACATAGGCCGCAGCCTCAGCGGCGGCGCTGTAAGCGCTGAGCGCCAGGCTATAATCCTGTCGCCAGCCTTCATCTCCCAGCAGCATCACCGCCTTCTGGAAGTGGTTGTAGGCGATGGGGTAGGAAGCGGCCTGGCGGGCACGGTAGCCCGCCTCCAGGTTGAGGCGGCAAAGTTCTCGCAGCTCGTCCGGATTAGTAATGAGCCCGGCGGCCATATTCAGGTGGGTGACGATGGCAAACAGCCGATCCTTACGCTCGACAGGATCCAGGTTGTACAGCAGCTGGCGACCGATTTCCAGATGGGTCACCTGGCGAGTGCCAGGGTCCAGCAGCCGGTAAGCGGCTTCCTGAATCCGGTCATGGGTAAACGCGAATTCGACGGTAATGCGGCCGGTATCCGTCGCCCGGGCCAGCTCTGTGAGCTGGTAGCTGTCCCGGGTAGGGGTGATAAGCCCGGCTTCGGTCGGCGCTTCCAGAATCGACGCCACGACGGCCGGGGAGTGATCGGTAATCATCGACAGCATGGCCACCGAGAACCGGTTGCCGGCACAGGCTGCCAGGCGCATCAGTTCCAGGCTGTCCGCTGGCAGGCTCTCCAGCTTACGGGTCATCAGACCGGCCACGTTATCGGTGATCTGCTGTTCGCTCAGTCGGGTGATATCCCAGACCCAGCGCCCTACCGTCGCATCGTAGGTGATATGACCGCGCTGGTGCTGATCCTTGAGAAATTCCTCGACGAAGAATGGGTTCCCCTCGGTCTTCTGGTGCACTACCCGGGCCAGGGGTTCCACCTCACCGGTGGTTGCCATCAGGGTGTCAGATAGCAGGCGACAGATATCCGGTACGGACAGTGCGTCCAGGGCGATGTGCGTCACGTACACATCGGTGTCCTGCATCTCCTGCAGGGCCAGCATCAATGGATGGTCAGGAGTAACTTCATTATCCCGGTATGCGCCAACCACCAGCAGGCGGTCTCCTTCCACCTGACTCACCAGCAGATCGGCCAGTTTCAGGGTACTGGAGTCGGCCCATTGCAGGTCGTCCAGCACCAGCACCAGCGGGTGGTCCGCATGGCTGAACACCCGGATAAAGTTAAACAGGGTCAGGCGGAAACGCTGTTCCGATTCAGAGGCGTCAACTTCCGCCAGATGCGGTTGGGGGCCGATGACCAGTTCCAGTTCCGGAATCAGCTCGGTCATCAGCACGCCATTGGGCCCCAGGGCGTCGGTAATACGGCTGCGCCAATAGACCAGCCGGTCATCGCTTTCGGTGAGTATCTGCTGGACAAGGTCCCGCAGGGCCACCGCCAGGCCGTTGTAGGGAATGTCCCGGTGGACCAGGTCGAACTTTCCTACCGTAAAGTATCCCCGACGGGCGGTAACGGGCTTGTGCAGTTCGTTGATCAGGCGGCTTTTGCCAATGCCGGACCGTCCCGCCACGAGCGCCAGCGATACTTGCTCGTAGGCCTGCTCAAACGCGGTAAGCAGTTGGTTGACTTCCTTCTCACGGCCGTACAGACGCTGGGGAATGCGGAACTGGTCCGGTATGTCCTGAGCCGCCAGCGGGAATGGCTCGATCGACGAGGTGCTGGTTATCTGACGATAGCAGAGGCGCAGGTCGTGGAGCAGGCCGGTGGCACTCTGGTAGCGTTGTTCGGCATTTTTCGCCAGCAGCTTCATGATCAGGTCAGAGAACACCCGGGGAATGCTGCTGTTAAGATCCGCTGGAGCGACGGGTGTACGGGCAATATGGCAGTGAAACCACTCAATAGGCTCTTCCGCCGAAAACATGGGCCGGCCGGTGACCAGCTCATACAGGGTTGCGCCGAGGGAATAGAAATCCGAACGGTAATCCACCACCCGGTTCATACGTCCGGTCTGTTCCGGTGACATATAACCCGGTGTGCCGGGAACCGTAGCCGAATAGTTAAGGCTGGTCTGCTCCTGCTGGCGCCGGGTAGCAATGCCGAAGTCGATCAGACGGATGCCCTTGGACTTGCTGTTCACCAGAATATTGCCGGGGCTGATATCCCGGTGAATGACCCCGGCGGCATGCAGATGGGTCAGCGCCGTCGCGATGGCGGTGGCGATGCCGACACAGGACTTCAGATTCAGCCTTCGGTGGGCGGTGATGCGGTCGAGGGTCTGGCCACCGATATCCTCCAACACCAACGCCGGCAGATCGTTGATGCGGGTGAGGTCGTGGGCCTTGATCAGGTAGTTGCCTTTCAGATCCCGCAGAATCTCATATTCATGCTGCAGCAGGGCAATACTTTCCCGGGTGGCTCCTTCCGGCTTCAGCGTCTTGATCACCACTTTCTGACCATCGGTATTGCGTAACGCACGATAGATCAGTGTGCTTCCACTGTCGGCAATCTTTTCGGTAAAGCGATACCCGGCTGGCGCATCCATGGCCTGTTCGGTAACCCGGCTTTTGGCAGTCATGAAAAAGGGCTCCTTTTGTTAACCCAGGTTAAGATTATGGCGCAACTGTCATAAAAAACATGTAATGAAAAGTAACGGAAATGTAAGTAAATACCCGGCTTTTTTGACACTTTTACCCCGGTAACCGGGCATAACTTTCCTTTTGGGTTGAAGTCCTGTTAATCGGTGCAATAGTTAATAGAGATTTCCTGGTCGCGTTACTTCCGGGCAGACTTCTACCAAGGCCCCCAGAAGAATAGAACTGTTCACGTCCCGCAGCCCCGGACAGATTTCGCCTTCGTGCATTTGACGATTCAAAAGGAGGCATCATATGTCGAATGACAGTATCAGCATTGATAGTTATAACACCCTTTCTACGCTCCCCGTCGGAGACAGAACCTACCACTACTATAGTCTGGCAAAAGCCAAAGACTCACTGGGCGATCTGACACGGATGCCGTTCTCGCTCAAGGTACTGACCGAGAACCTGTTGCGATTTGAGGACGGCACCACCGTCGAGAAGAAACACCTTGAGGCCATGGCGCAGTGGCTCAGGGATCGCCGGTCCGATACCGAGATTCAGTTCCGCCCGGCACGGGTACTTATGCAGGACTTTACTGGCGTGCCAGGGGTCGTTGACCTGGCTGCGATGCGCGAGGCGGTCCGCAAAGCGGGCAAAGACCCCGCCATGATAAACCCGCTGTCGCCCGTGGATCTGGTTATCGACCACTCTGTGATGGTGGACAAGTTCGGTAATCCTTCCGCCTTTGAGAATAACGTAGCCATTGAGATGGAGCGGAACCAGGAACGCTACGAGTTCCTGCGTTGGGGCCAGCAGGCGTTTGACAACTTCCGTGTGGTACCGCCCGGGACGGGCATCTGTCACCAGGTCAACCTGGAATATCTTGGTAAAACGGTCTGGTACAAGGATCAGGGCGATAAAACCTTTGCCTATCCGGATACACTGGTCGGCACCGACTCCCACACTACGATGATTAACGGCCTGGGTATCCTGGGCTGGGGCGTGGGTGGTATCGAGGCGGAAGCGGCCATGCTGGGCCAGCCGGTCTCCATGCTGATCCCGGAAGTTATCGGCTTCAAGATTACCGGTAAACTGCGGGAAGGAATCACCGCCACTGACCTGGTGCTGACAGTCACCGAAATGCTGCGGAACAAGGGCGTGGTCGGGAAGTTTGTCGAGTTCTACGGTGACGGCCTCAAGGATATGCCGGTGGCTGATCGGGCGACCATTGCTAACATGTCGCCGGAATACGGTGCCACTTGTGGCTTCTTCCCCGTGGACGAGCAGACCATCACCTACATGAGGCTGACTGGCCGTGATGAGCATCAGCTGGAGCTGATCGAGGCCTATGCCAGGGCGCAGGGACTTTGGCGTGAGCCGGGGCATGAGCCCATCTACAGCGACACGCTCGAACTGGACATGAACGACGTTGAGGCCAGCCTTGCCGGCCCCAAGCGGCCCCAGGACCGGGTCTCCCTCGGCAATATGAAATCCGCGTTTGAACTGGTGATGGAGACCGCTGAGGGTCCAAGCCGTCTGAAGGAAGAGAAGTGGGAGTCGGAAGGCGGTCAGACCGCGGTCGGCGTCCATGACAGCTACCGTCACCACGCCAGCCGGCCCCTGACCCTGGCCGGGGAAGAGTCCCGTCTGGACCCCGGTGCCGTGGTAATTGCCGCGATTACCTCGTGTACCAACACATCCAACCCCAGCGTGATGATGGCAGCAGGCCTGGTTGCGCAGAAAGCCGTTGAAAAGGGGCTGCGAACCAAACCCTGGGTGAAGACATCGCTGGCGCCGGGTTCCAAGGTGGTCACTGAGTACCTGCGGGTCGGTGGCTTCCAGGAGGATCTGGACAAGCTTGGCTTTAACCTGGTGGGCTACGGCTGTACCACCTGTATCGGTAACTCCGGCCCCTTGCCGGACGAAGTCGAGCGCGCGGTCAAGGAGGGGGATCTGACGGTTGCGTCGGTGCTCTCTGGTAACCGTAACTTTGAAGGCCGTGTCCATCCCCTGGTGAAAACCAACTGGTTAGCGTCCCCACCGCTGGTAGTGGCCTATGCCCTGGCGGGTAATGTGCGAATGGACCTGACCAAGGAACCCCTTGGCAACGACCGCGACGGCAACCCGGTCTACCTGAAAGATCTCTGGCCCAGCCAGCAGGAAATTGCCGAGGCGGTCGAGAAGGTCAAAACGGACATGTTCCGGACGGAATACGCCGCTGTGTTCGATGGTGACGAAACCTGGCAGGCCATCCAGGTGCCCGAGAGCAAAGTGTATGACTGGTCGGACGAGTCCACCTATATTCAGCATCCGCCGTTCTTTGAAGGCCTTGGTCCCGAGCCGGAGCCCATTGAGGACGTCCGGGATGCCAATATCCTCGCATTGCTGGGCGATTCCGTCACCACGGACCATATCTCCCCGGCAGGCTCATTCAGTGCTGAGAGCCCGGCTGGCAAGTATCTGCTGGAGCGCGGCGTAGAGCCCGGGGATTTCAACTCCTACGGCTCCCGCCGGGGTAATCACGAAGTGATGATGCGGGGGACTTTCGCCAACGTTCGCATCCGCAACGAGATGCTGGATGGCGTCGAAGGTGGCTACACGAAGTTTGTACCTACGGGTGAGCAGATGGCCATCTACGATGCCGCCATGAAGTATCAGGAGAAGGGCACGCCGCTGGTGGTCATCGCCGGTAAGGAGTACGGGACCGGGTCCAGCCGTGACTGGGCTGCCAAGGGTACCCGTCTGCTGGGCGTCAAGGCTGTGGTGGCCGAGTCCTATGAACGGATTCACCGCTCCAACCTGATTGGTATGGGTGTCATGCCCCTGCAGTTCGCGGATGGTGTGGATCGCAGGACCCTGAAGCTGACGGGTGAGGAAACCCTGACCATCGAAGGTCTCTCTGGCGAGATCAGACCTGGCCAGACGCTGACGATGACCATTACCTATAAGGATGGCTCAACCCAGACCTGCGAGCTCAAGTCTCGGATCGATACCGCCAACGAGGCCGTGTATTTCCGCCACGGAGGCATTCTGCACTATGTGGTACGGGAAATGATCAACCAGGCCTCCTGACCGGTTGTTTAGGGTTTTTAATCTGACTGGCCGGCGGCATACTTGCCGCCGGCTTTCATTCATGCGAGGCTCACGGCTGGATGACCGCAGTTCCGAGGAAAAGCATGACTTCCCCCCATTCCACCGATGACATCAGGGCCACCCTGAATCTGGAAACCTCCCGTATTGGCTGGCATGAGCTGCAGACTTACTATGCCCGTGGCCAGGTGGTGCAGGTTGCGCCGGAGCTGGATCTGCTGGAGGTCGCTGCAGAGCTGGCTGCTGACAACAAGGGCAAGTTTGAGCAGTGGATGATCCGCCAGCAGGTGGGTGAGGTGAGTGCGGACCTGGCCCGTGCCTGGTACGACCGGGAAGCGCAGCTTTGGGCAGTGGTGGTTGCGCCCTGGGTGCTGGTTCAGGACCGGCACGCCGAGCAACTACATTGAGCCCTGTATGAAGCTGCACTATTTTCACGGACGCACCCCTATTCAATCGCTGGTGTTATGGCATAACCATCGGCGTCTTGAGCTTCACGTAAAAAAAGTCGTTGGTGGCGTCTGGTCCGTGCTGATTCTGGCCGGCGGTGCTCAGGGACAGCCGGACACGACGCGCTGTCGCGGTCCCTATCACGACCGCGATAAGGCCGAGTCCGCCCTGCGTCACCTTGCCGGGGCTCTGCTTGAGCAGGGCTATCGTCCCAGCCGGGAGGAGCCTGCCCAGTGGTCGGTCTGCGCCCAGCGTCTGGCCCGGAACCTGCGTTTGCAGGCGGAGGCCAATAACGGCCGTTACCAGTTCGACCCGGAGCTCCCTGAGCCTACGTTCTAAGCCGGGTTCTGCTTTCCCTGCTGCTTTTAACCTGATGCGAGACTGTCATGGTCACCAGTGCCCTGCTGATTCTGGCTCCGTTATTTCTCGGCTTTGCCGTGCCCCTCAAGCGGCGCCACCGGCTCACCGTGGTGCGCCACACCGTTAACGCGCTGGTCTATCTTATCCTCGGTCTGCTCGGAATCGGTCTGGGCCAGATTGAAGGTCTCGCCCAGCAACTGGCCGCGATGGCCGTCCAGGTGAGCACCTTTGTGATTGGCCTGCTGCTGGTCAATCTCGCGGCTCTCTGGCTGTGGCACCGCTGGCAGCCACTGCAGGCCGGAGCAGACGACGTCTCCGGCCCGACCAGTTACCGGCGCCTGTTTCTTGCGGCGCTCAAGCCCCTGCTGGCGGTACTGCTGGGCGTTCTGGCGGGCTGGCTCGTGTTGCCCACGCTGGCGCTGGTGGAAGATGTGGCGACCGGGTGCCTGATGGTACTGCTGTTTCTGATCGGGCTGCAGTTGCGTAATGCCGGGCTCTCGTTGCGTCGGCTGCTGGTCAACCGTCAGGGGCTGGGTATTGCCGTGACCGTGGCAGGCAGCTCGGTGCTGGCGGGCGCACTGATCGCGCCAGTGTTGCAGATACCGCTGTTCCATTCGCTCGCGTTGAGTTCGGGCTTCGGCTGGTACTCGCTGTCTGGCATCGTTATCGGTGATGCCCTGGGTCCCACCTGGGGTGGTGTGGCATTTCTGAACGATGTGTTCCGTGAAATCCTCGCGCTGGCGTTGATCCCGATCATCATCAGGAAAAGCCCCGGCATGGCGATCGGTTATGGTGGTTCTACCGCCATGGATTTCACCTTACCGGTCATTCGCCGCAGTGGTGGACTGGAATGTGTACCCGTGGCAATTGCATCGGGCTTTATTCTGTCGTTCCTGACGCCGATTTTGATGGGGCTGTTCCTGTCGCTGGCATAATAGCGTTGATGAAAATCTGCTTTTCGCAAAACGCTTATGGATAATTAAATGTTTGTCATGTCAAGATGGGCTACCTTTTTAATGTGGCATGTCGAGCGAGCCAAAGGCAGGCGGAGCTGATGAACGTATTAATCCTGGACGCGGATGTCCCGGTTGCAGAGTTGTTGGAAGCCCTCATTTCGGGCCTGTTCTCCCGTGCCCGAATCTTCAGTTATGCGACCCTGGCAGAAGCCCGGAGCCAGTTGGCGGTCGTGCGCCCGGACCTGGTGGTCTGTGACTGGGATCTGCCCGACGGGCGAGGACTGGATCTGGTGCGGGAAGTCCGTCGGCAGGACCGCGACGTCCCCGTGCTGATGGTCTCTGAGAAGGTTGACCGGGAGCGGGTCCTGGCCGCTGGCCGATTGCAGATCCAGGCGTTTGTGCCCAAGCCGTTTACGGCAGACGCCATGCAGGAAAAGCTCAAAAGCCTGCTTCCCGCTGAGGCAAATGATGGGCCTCACATGAGCTTCGAAGTCATGCTTCGCCGTGCTCAGGACACCCAGATCTATCTACCGGCCGAGCTGGAACCGGCGCAAGTGATGGCTATGTTAGAAAAAGCCAGTGAGCAGTCGGTCGGGGAGTTGGCCGAGACCTGGAATGATCAGCCGGCAGTCACCGCCCGCTTGCTGGATGTGGCGAATACCAGCGCTCTGCGACGCTCAGGGGAGCCCTGTAACAGCTTGCGTGACGCAATCCGTCTGCTGGGTATCCGGATGTGTCTTAATCAGGTTCTGGCGCTGGCACTGGACATCACCCATCGTCTGTCTGATCCGATGTTAAAAGAGCGCAGTCGTCAGGAGGTCGCCAAAAGCTCAGAACTGGCTTCACTGGCCAGCCTGATGGCCCGGAAACTCGGTCTTGACGCTACCCTGTGTTATACCGCCGGGCTGCTGCACCGCATAGGGGAGCTGGCGGTGATCAGTATCGCTCAGCAGTACATCGACTCCGGTGGTGCTCTGGACGATGACGAGGTGGAGCGGGCACTCCACCAGTGGAGCGGTCCGTTGGGTAACGTGCTCAAGGTCGCCTGGCGATTACCGGTACCGTTACGCAACCTGATCGGCGCCGCCTATATGCTGCCCAGAGGCAGCAGTGAGCGGGTCCAGGTTGTCATGCGTGGGGCCTGGCTGATGAGCAACGATATGGAAGAAAGCGAAGAGTGCGAACGTTTGCTCGGGCGGCTGGGCCTGGACGCTGCCAGCGCCCGGGCGCTGGTTTAGGCTGGGTCTGCAAAAAACGTACGCATACTCGCCTGCCAGGTCGCGCTGAGTACCTGCTCCACCGGCAGCTCCTTCACCTCAGCGATTTTCTCCGCCACGAACGGCAGATAGAACGGCGCGTTCTCCCGCCCCCGGTAGGGCACCGGCGTGAGAAACGGCGAGTCCGTCTCCAGCAGAATCTGTTCAACGGGGGTCATGCGCACGATATCGCGGACATTTTCCGCTTTGTTGAACGTCGTAATCCCGTTGAAGCCCAGGCACCAGCCCTGATCCAGTGCGTAGCGGGCGAGGCCGGGCCCTGACGTGAAACTGTGGATGACGCCCCGCCGCTTCAGTGAATTCTCGAATTCCGACAGTATCTCTATGGTGTTTTCATCGGCGTCACGGCTGTGAATCACCACCGGCATATCCAGGTCGGAGGCAATCTGTAACTGGCGCCGGAAGACTTCCCGCTGCACGGCCCGGTCGGCGTTGTCGTAGAAGTAGTCGAGCCCGATTTCGCCAATAGCGACGATCTTCGCATCTGTCGCGTGTTCCCGGATTTCCTGCTCACACTCGTCGGTATAGGCCTCAGCCTCATGGGGGTGGATGCCCTGGGTGCCATAAAGCCAGGGTTCCCGTTGGCTGAGTTCCCGCACCGGCGTCAGGTTATCCGGAGACACAGCAATGGTAATGACCCGCTCGATATTCACGCGCCGGATGGCCTCAAGAGTCTCCTCCAGCGGCCGGTCCTTCAGGTAATCCAGATGGCAGTGGGTTTCGATCAAGGGGTGATCAAAAACTGGGATTTCTCGCTTCTTGCGACTCATAACCTCAAACCTGTTGGTGATGCGCCAAGTTTATCATTCCGGCCGGCGTGCTTACACGCCGCCTGCGCAGGTGCCCGCTGGCGGAAAACAAACGATCAGTGGTCAACGTATAATGGCCGGCTCTATAACGACTTATCGAGCTTGCGAGCGATATTCCCGCAGAGCGTATGGACAAAGGCCGGTTGCATGAGTTTTCCTCCACCGCGGAGTTTACACGACCACGACACCCCTGTTTACCGGCATTGGCAGCGGCTGGACCAGTGGCTGCGTGACCATGCCCATGTTTGGCAGCCGGCACCTTTCAGGGTGCGTGAACCCGACTGGGTAAGTCATCACCCGGAGCTGGCCGGCTGGCTGCTGCAACTGGACGAGACACGTTGCGCCCATCTGGACGACCACCCGGAAGCGCTGGCGGACGAAGTGCGGTCATGGCTACCCGGTGCGGCGGACTATGGGGCCCTGACGCAGGTTTCGGACCTGCGACCGGCCGCGGAAACCGTTGCGGCAATGACTCTGGCCGAGCGGGATGCCGTGGATATGCCCGGGCGCAAGCGCTTGCAGGCGGGGGCGCTCTGCGCGGCGTTATTGCCGGTAACCACGCCGGCGCTGGACTGGTGCTGTGGCAAGGGCCATCTGGCCCGGACGCTGACCCGGATTACCGGGCGTCCGGTTACCGGGTTTGAGTGGAATCCGGCGCTGGTGAACGACGGTAACCGGTTGGCTCAACGTTACGGCGATCCGGTGTCGCTCCGGCATCAGGATGTGATGGTAGCGGATCTCGACTGGCCAGCCGGGGTTCATGCGGTGGCCCTACATGCCTGCGGTGATTTGCACCGGAAGCTGATCCGGGACAGTGTCCGTCACCGGTCACCACGGGTCAGCCTTTCACCCTGCTGCTATCACCGGACTGGTCAGGCTGTCCATGAGCCCTTATCAGCCAGAGCCCGCCAGCAGCCGGAAGCGCTGGTGCTGACGCTGGATACGATCCGGCTGGCAGTACAGGAAACGGTCACGGCCCCGCGGCGGGTTCGGGCGCAGACCCGCCTGGTGCAACAGTGGCGACTGGGCTTCGATGAGCTACAGCGAGAGCTTCGGGGCGATGACAGCTACCTGCTTTTGCCAACCCATCCTGCCCGCCTGATGAATGGTGATTTCGAAGACTTCTGTCGCTGGGCCGCAGAGCGTAAATCCCTGGCTCTGCCAGCTAAGTTGGACTGGGCTCATTGGGAACAGTATGGCGCGATGCGGTTACAGGAAGTCCGGCGTTTTGAGCTGGTCCGGCACCTGTTCCGCCGTCCCCTGGAACTCTGGCTGGTGCTGGATTATGCACTGGCGCTGGAAGAAGCCGGCTACCGGGTGCGGGTCGGCACGTTTTGTGAGCGCTCGCTGACACCCCGTAATCTGCTGGTGGATGCGATACTGGGCTGAAACAGAAAAGGCGCCCGAAGGCGCCTTTTCTGTCACCGGATCAGGCAATCAGCGACGTACCTGCAGACGTGCTTCAACCCGACGGTTCTTGTCACGTCCGTCGGACGTCTCGTTGCTGGCAATCGGCTCAAGCTCGCCGTAACCCACCGGTTTGACACGGCTCCGGTCAATGCCGTGCCTTTCTACCAGACGGTCAGCTACCGCTTCAGCGCGACGTTGTGAAAGCTGCTGGTTGAAATCGGTGGAGCCTGTGCTGTCGGTGTGTCCGGCAATCTCGACGGACACTTCTTCATCATCCTTCATGGCGTCGGCCACTTCCCGGATGTCGTCGTCGAACTCAGAGGCGATTTCGGCGCTCTCAATGGGGAAGGTGATGTACAGAGTGATGGTATCGATGGTGACAACCTCACAGCCGGTGGCATCCACTTCTGTACCCGGGGCGGTGTTCGGACACTCATCGAGACGGTCTACAACGCCGTCGCCATCGCTGTCCAGTTCACAGCCGTGACGGTCTACCTCTGCACCCGCGACAGTGTTCGGGCACTGGTCCCGGCTATCAGGTACGCCATCACCATCGGCGTCCGGCTCTCGGGTCGGAGCAGGTGTGGGGGCAGGCTCTGACTTGCCGGTGGTGCGGTTGAACGCGAGGCTGATCCCGGCGCTGACCTGAGCATCAAAGGTGCTTTCATCAATGCCGTGGAACGCACGGATGTCACCGCGCAGGGACACCAGGTCGGTCAGGTTGTAGCGAACACCACCACCCAGGTTGACCCGGGTTTCGTCGTGCTCGGTGCCTGGCGTCCTGACAGTGCCTCCGTCGAAGTCGGCATGACCAATACCAGCGGCCAGGTAAGGGTTAACCTTATCGTTCTGGCTGCCAAAGTAGTACAGGCCGTCGACGCGGATTTCTTCGAAATCGACATCACCGCTGGCGTTCTTGCGATCGGGCTCGGAGCGAGAGTAAACAGCTTCCACAGCCCATTGGGGAAGGAACCGGTATTCCAGGCCGGCGCCCCAGGTGAACTCTTCATCGAGGTCACGCTTGTCGTCGAAATACTGGTAGCCGACGAAGGGGTTAATATAAATGGTCTGGACCTTCTCCTGGGCGATAGCCGGTGTGCTGATCGCGGCCGCAAGCAGCGCGGCTCCGATTGGACGAATTGTTTTCATTGCTGTTCCTCTTTCCATGCGATTAAAGCGCCCCAATCCCGGCGCCTGCAACAAACCCTGGAACAAGTTAAGGTTTGTAAGCCTGCGATTTCAAGAGGAAATTACGGAAGTTTCGGAATCCACGGAGATCGCTTGAGGGTGCAGATTACCCGTTGACAAGTGTGACGAGTGTCTCAAATCATTGATTTATCATCGCTTATCTTTCAGGGCTTGCG
>CAZHAY010000030.1:22290-27251 GCA_964530545.1 uncultured Marinobacter sp. | reverse complement strand
GTCGTCTCATCTTTTTTCAGACGTCGGGCCAGTTCGACGCCGCTGGTGCCTGGAAGCATCCAGTCCAGCAGTATCAGGTCGGGCATGCGGTCGACAATGAGGGAGTGAGCCTCCCGGGCATCCGCTGCCTCCAGGTATTTATAATCCGCCATTTCAAGGGCGACGGCTATCATCTCTCGGATGGGAGCCTCATCGTCAACGATCAGAACGGTTTTGGACATTGCACCTGTACCTGTGTTCCTGTGTTTGTTTCCATCTCATTACACCGGGGAACTGTTACAAGTTTATGACAGGCTGGTGGCCTGTACGACGTCGGAGCTTATCCGTTAGCCTGTTTAACGATCGCCAGAGTGCGCAAGTTCTAATCCAAGCAATCGCTTAGAAGAGTTTATCCAGCGCCAGTCCGGCAAACACCACAAAGCCGGCCCAGTTGTTGTTCAGGAAGGCTTCAAAGCACCCTTCCCGGCTGCGATGACGTGCCAGGTACTGATGCCAGACGAACAGTGCTGCCATCGCAGCCACCCCCAGATACCAGAAGAAGCCCAGCCCGGCCTGGGCACCGACCATAATCAGTGTGATCACCACCAGCGCCTGCAAACCGCCGATAATCAGACGATCAGCATCGCCAAACAGGACTGCCGTGGACTTGACTCCGATCTTCAGGTCATCGTCCCGGTCGACCATGGCATACAGGGTGTCATAGGCGACCGTCCACAGCACGTTAGCGGTGAACAGCAGCCAGGTCAGTTGACTGAGCTCGCCGGCTTCCGCCGCCCAGGCCATGGGAATGGCCCAGGAAAACGCCGCGCCGAGGAACAGTTGCGGCAGATGGGTATAGCGCTTCATGAACGGATAGATAAACGCCAGCACCAGGCCGCCAAACGACAGATAAAACGTCAGGGTGTTGGTGAACAGCACCACCAGCAGAAAGGAAACCACCACCAGTGCCAGAAACAGGCCGACAGCTTCCCTGGGCTGGATACGCCCGGCTGTCAGGGGGCGCTCCCGGGTGCGCTTGACGTGCCGGTCTACCTTGCGATCGGCAAAATCGTTGATGGCGCAGCCCGCGGCCCGCATCAGGAAGACGCCGAGGGTAAATACAATCAGGTTGCTGATGGATGGCATCACCCCGTCGGCGGCCAGCCAGAGTGCCCACCAGGTGGGCCAGAGCAGAAGCAGGGAGCCGATTGGGCGATCGATGCGCAGCAGGCGGGCATAATCCGTCAGGCGGTCACGCAGGCTGGGGGAAAGGGTGGCCATCGTCATCTGGCAAGCTACTCCGGGAGATGGTTAATCAGCGTGGCAGTGTACCATTATCCGGAAAATGGTTTAACGGGCTACAGGGGCTGGTCCAGCAGCCGTGGCAGGAAATATTCGCCCACCAGCAGGCCGTGGTTGCCGCTGGCAAAGACTGATCGGCGGGCGTAGCAGGGCTGGTCGCCAGTGACGTGATGGCACAGGCCGGCCTGCAGTGGCCCCCGGGACCACTCCCGTCGGCTGAACAGCCAGGCGCCCAGGGGAATCCGGCCCAGATGGCGCAGGCGACGCCCCGGGCCTTCCAGTGCCGCAAGGGGGATGATGGTCCGCGCCAGCACCCAGGGCTGGCCGTCGCCGCAGAGGCGAACTTCCCGCACCCAGGCCTGCTGGCGGTGGGGGATGCCCAGGGTGAGGGCTTCTTCCGCTGACGGCATCAGAAAACCTTCGTTGGCGACCTCCACGTGAAAGCTGTGCCGGCAGCGCAGTTGCAGGCGCCGGGTAAGGGAGCCCTCCGCCTGCAGCCAGAAGGACGCGCTGCCACGTAAATACGGCTGCCGCAGACACGCCTGACGAAAAGACGCATACCAGCGAGTCGGAGGTACGATGGACGTGGCCGGAACAGGAGCCCGGACCGGTTCAGAACCTCTATCCAAGCCCAAGCGCCTGTCCGCGCTTGCGTCAGAGTCCTTTGACGGCATAGATACCTGGAGCGTTGCGCCAGTAACCCTTGTAGTCCATCCCGAAGCCAAACAGAAACCGGTCTTCCACTTCGAGCCCGGTAAAGTCCGCTTTCAGGTCAGGGCGTGCCTTGCGGTCGTGCTGTTTATCCACCAGCACAGCCGTCAGAACCCGGCTTGCACCCTGTGCCCGGCAATAATCTGCGATGGCGTCCAGGGTGGTGCCTTCGTCAAGGATGTCGTCGACGACCAGAACGGTGCGACCGTTCATATCGGCGTCGGGGCGCAGCTTCCACTCGAGCATGCCACCGGTGGTTTCCTGGCGATAGCGGGTGGCGTGCAGGTACTCCGCCTGTACCGGAAACTTCAGCCGGGGCAGTAGCTGACCGGTGAGGATCAGGCCCCCGTTCATGACACAGAACAGCAGCGGATTGCTGTCCTTCAGGGCGGCGGTGATCTGCGCTGCCATGGTGTCGATGGCCTGGTAAACCTGTGTTTCCGGTACCAGGCAGTCGGCCTCCGCCATCACCCTTTTCAGCTCGTCGACGGTGTCGGTCATAGTCGTCGGTCCTGTCGTAAAACGCGCAAGTATATCGAAATCAGCGGCGGTAAGGGAGTGCCGCGCCGGCCTGTGAGATACGCAATAACCGGAAGGGCCGCCGCTGACGATTCCGTTAACTGGAACAGTAATCCTTTGGCCCCCTGTTGTGGTTGCGTATTATGGGCGCTGATTCAACCACCGGTAGAGTGCCGGACCGGAACAGCATAGCGAGCAGGAGCAAAGGCGTGAAGAAATGGCAGTGCGTAGTATGTGGTTTTATTTACGATGAGGCAGAAGGCTGGCCGGAAGACGGCATACCGGCAGGAACCGCCTGGGATGATGTCCCCGAAGACTGGGAGTGCCCGGACTGCGGTGTGGGCAAGGAAGACTTTGAAATGATCGAGATTGGCTAAGGGAGAGTAAATCGTGAGTGATAGCGCACCTGTGGTGATCATTGGTAGCGGACTGGCGGGGTATACCCTGGCGAAGGAGATCCGCAAGCGGGACAGGGAACTGCCGCTGCTGATGATTACGGCGGATGATGGCGCCAGCTATTCCAAGCCACTGCTATCGACGGGCTTTACCAAGGGCAAGGAAGCGGACGAGCTGACCCAGGCCGACGCCGGCGCCATGGCCGAACAGCTGACCATGGACATCCGTACGCATACCCGGGTCACTGGTATCAACCCGGATACCCACGAGTTGCTGATCGGCGCAGAACGCCTTCGTTATCGTCAACTGGTACTGGCCTGGGGCGCCGATGTCATCCGGTTACCGGAGACCGTCAGTGGCAGCCCGGCGGTATACTCCATCAACGATCTGGAAGACTACCGGCAGTTCCGGCGCAGGCTGGGGCACGGACATCGGGTGATTCTGCTTGGCGCCGGCCTGATTGGCTGTGAGTACGCCAATGACCTTCGTAACGGCGGCTATGATGTAACCGTTGTGGCACCGTCTGATCAGGTCATGCCGGGGCTGCTGCCATCCCCGGCGGCCGTGGCGGTTAAGGACGCACTGGAGGCCGAGGGTGTCACCTTCCATTTGGGCGTCGGCGCAGAGGCGGTGACTGAGGATGGCGCTGCGGTTCAGGTGCACCTTGAGGACGGCGCGATTCTGCAGGGGGACACCGTGCTATCCGCGGTTGGGCTACGGCCCCGGACCCGCCTGGCGGCCAGCGCGGGGCTCGAGGTTCGACAGGGTATTGTGACGAACCGGCTGCTGGCCACCAGCGCACCCGATATCTACGCCCTCGGGGATTGCGCCGAGGTGGAAGGCCATGTGCTGATGTACGTGATGCCATTGATGGCCGCCGCCCGGGCACTGGCAAGCACCCTGACAGGCGAGCCCACGGCCGTGAACTGGGGCGCCATGCCGGTGATGGTCAAAACGCCCTGCTGCCCGGTAGCAGTGATTCCTCCGGTGCTGGTGGACGATGGCAAATGGGAGGTGGAGCGCGATGGTCTCAACGTACGGGCAACATACCGTGACAGTAGCGGAACCCTGCTGGGTTTCGCCCTGACCGGCGACCGCGTGATTGAAAAACAGGCCCTTGCGAGGGAGGTGCCACCGTTGCTGCCGCTGGCGCAGGGGGAATAAGGATGCTTGCACCGAGTACCGGGATCCGGTAGAAATTACCCGCTTGTAACTCAGGATCAGCCGTATACATCCTCGGCTTACGGGCGGTTAAAAGGCTGGCGACAGTCGGCTTAACGATTTTTCTCAGGAGCATGCATGCTGGACGTTACCAGAGATCTGGTTGAATTAATGGACCTTGCGCCCGTCGGCGACGATCATTTTCAGGGTCAGAGTGAAGATCTGGGCTTCCCCAATCTGTTTGGCGGCCACGTGCTGGGGCAGGCGCTGATGGCAGCCACCCGCACCATCGAAGGCCGCCGGCCTCACTCCATGCACGCGTATTTCCTGCGGCCGGGCAACGCCCGGGCGCCCATTGACTATGATGTTCAGCGGGTCCGCGACGGCGGCAGTTTCTCGGTACGCCGGGTCATCGCCCGGCAGGATGGCAAGGAAATCCTCACCGGCTCGGTGTCTTTCCAGGTCGATGAGGACGGGTTCGACCACCAGATCCCCATGGCCGATGCTCCGGACCCCCTGACTCTGAAAACTGAACAGGAGCTCAATCGCGAACTGCTCGATCGGATCCCGGAGAAATTCCATAGCCAGCTGACCCGTGATCGTCCTATTGAGATCCGCCCGGTGGACCCGGTCAATCCGCTGAGCCCGGACAAGCGTCCGCCCCACAAACAGAGCTGGTTCCGGGCTCAGGGTGAGCTGCCGGATGACCCGGTGCTGCATTGCTGTCTGCTGGCGTATGCCTCCGATTTCGCCTTTCTGGGAACCTCTCTTAACCCTCACGGCGTCACCTTTATGACCCCCAGCATGCAGGTGGCCAGCCTGGACCACGCCATCTGGTTCCATCGGGATCTGCGCATGGATGACTGGTTGCTGTACGACAAGGACAGCCCCAG
>CAZHAY010000030.1:0-22190 GCA_964530545.1 uncultured Marinobacter sp. | reverse complement strand
CCCGCAGCAGCTCGGCGGTGTCTTCATCTTCAACGCCTTCGGCAACGACCCGGTAACCCAGGTTGTGGCACATGTCGATCGTCGTCTTGACGATGATCCGGTCATCGGGGTGTAAACGAAGATCGGTAATCAGCGACCGATCGATCTTCACCTCACAGGCTGGTAGCTGCTTGAGATAGGACAGGGACGAGTAACCAGAGCCGAAGTCGTCAATCGCCAACGGAATGCCCGCCGCATCCAGCGACCGCAGGGTGCGCAGTGAATTCTCCGGGTCCTGCATCATGGAGGTCTCTGTGACCTCAAGAATAAGCCGCCCCTGATGTTGACGATAACTGGTCATCAGCCGCTTGACGAACAATGGAAAGTCGGGTTCCCGCAGGTTGTTGGGTGAAATATTGACGGAAACGGTCAGATTCAGGCCCTCCGCCACCAGAGTCTCGCGGGCCTGCAGAGCGTTCTCCATCACCCAGCGGGTGAGTGGCCGGATAAGGCCACTCTGTTCGGCGACCGCCACCAGCAGGTCCGCTGGCACGGTTTCCTGCCGGGCAGGCCAGCGTATCAGGGCTTCTGCACCAACAATGTCGCCACTTCTCAGGCATCGTTTCGGCTGGTACCAGAGCGCCAGCTGATTGTCATCCAGCGCCCGGCGCAACTCGGTGACCAGGGTCAGGCGTTCAGGGCTGTAGGGGTCCCGGGCCGGATCATAGTACGCCAGCCCCTTTTCCCGGGCCTCCGGGGCTTCCTGGGCGACGTAGGCCTGGCGGACCAGGTTATTAAGGTCCTTGCCGTGTTCCGGATACATAGCCACGCCAACCTGACAATCCATGGGTACCTGCATGCCCAGATAATCGATGGGCTCCCATAACTGATCCACGGTCCGCGCGGTCTGGTCCGGGCTGGCGCGGGCATGGTCAATATTCAGTAGCACGGCAAAGGTTGAAGGCTCCAGCGTTGCCAGACAGTCCCGCTCTCGGGCGCCGATCTGCGTAATACCCGGCAGCTCCCGGGCGATCTGCTGCAGGCGTAGCGTGATCAGTTCCAGCAGCCGGTCCGAGTTGCGGTGCCCCAGGGTTTTGGTGACCGCCGCCAGGCTCTCGATGCGTACCACGCAGACCGCCCAGCGCCGGTGCTGGCCAAGGCTGAGTTGTTCACTGGCGTTGAGCTCAAAGCAGGCCCGGTTGGGAAGTCCGGTGATGGAGTCCCGCATGGCCTGATCCATCACCCGCTGCTCCGCCCGACGTTGGGCAGACAGGGCAGTCAGTTCGGCTTCCCGGGAACGCACCCGGGATTCCCGTTCCTGATAGATGCGACGGGCCAGTGCGATGGTCAGCACCACCGCCTGCAGGGTGGAGCCCAGCTGCACGCCATAGGTGGTGACAAAACCGTTCGGCAGCAGCCCGTACATGTTGGCTCCGGTAATCAGGCCGCCTAGCGCCAGTGCGCCCCATGCGAGGGTATACATGCCAGCCTGGGGCTGGCCCCGAAACCATAGTATTGGTCCCGCCACCGCGAAAAACAGGCAGGATATCAGCGCCAGGGAAACAGACAGCCAGATGGACAGGTTGTAGTCCAGCACGAACACGCCGAGCAGCGACAGGGTGCCCAGCAGTAGCAGAACCTGAACCGATCGGTGGATACAGCCGCCGACCTGGCGCAAATGGAGAAAGGTTCGTGAGAACAGGAGCATGGAAATCAGGCACAGGGGTATGGCGATCAGGATGCTGTAGTTCTGCAGCGCCGGGCTGTCTGGCCACAGCAGCGGAAAGGTGACCCCGCGCAGAGAGGCAAGCAATAAAAGAAAGCTTCCGATTGATGCAAGATAGTAGAGATAGATTTTTTCTCGCAGCGTCAGAAATGCCACCAGCGTAAACAGTGTGATGGTGATCAGTGTGCCGTAGTAGAGGGAGTGAAGCTGGCCTTCTGTCGACAGTTTCAGAAACAGCTCGAGGTTGTCGAACAGCTGAAAGGGCACGTGATGGGCACCTTCTGTCTGAACCCGTAGCAGCAACTGATGATGGTCGCCCTGGGTTGCTTCAATCGGGAACAGAAAGCTGGGGTGGGGCAGTGGCCGCTGGTCAAAAGGAAGGCGATCACCCGTCTGTTCTGCAGCCCCCGGCCGGCCATCGGTGACCAGCCAGAAGCGGACATCATCCAGATGGGGGTAGGCGATTTCGAGTATGCGACGACTCGCGCCGTCAGGCAGGTCCATGCGATACCAGAATACGTCGGTCACATAGCCGAAGTTTGGTGTCGAGCCTGGTAGCGGCTGCCAGCCCTCGTGGGAGAGGGCCTGTTCTGGCGTCAGGGCTTCCTGCCCCGGCGACAGCTGGAGAAACTCCACCGGCGGCAACGTGCCGGGTTCCGGCGCCGCCATGCCAGCGGGGGCCAGCAGGCCGATAAGCACGAGCAGACCTGTCAGTATTACTGTGTGCTGCATCGCAATCCTGCCATTTGTCGTATTTATGCAGAGACTACTTATGTTCCGGATTGGAACCAGTATCAGTATTACCGATTATTTACGCAAGGTTTGTGCCGGTGCCAGAGGCTACAGAATGGTACTAGGCTACACCTGTTCCAGCCATTCCCTTACCCAGGGCAGGGCCTCTTCCTCCGGGTCCATGGTTTCCATGGCGTCAATGCGCAGAGTGTCGCCAACCTTACTGCAGGCGACTTCCAGCAGGGCTTCCTCCATCAGATCGCCGGCGCCGCAGAAAGTATCACCATAGGAGCTGTCGCCCAGTACGATCATGCCGAACGGGCGGCCGTTCTGCAGTGGCAGGGTCTCACGCAGCGCATGGTAGAGGGGCTGCAGATTGCCCGGCACCTCGCCCTGACCGGTGGTCGATGTGCACACCAGAATGGGGCCAGCGGTCTCGGTAACGCTAGTCAGCTCCGGATCTTCGTGGACGATGATGGGCCGTTGATCGGTGCTTAGCTCATCGCGAATCCGGCGGGCGGTCAGCAGTGCGCCGCCATAAACGCTGCCCACCAGAATATGAATGTTGGTCATGAATTGTCCTCGGGTGTTGTGCCTGGAGCATGCCTGGAGCGACATGGTAACGGGGAGCGCCGAGGGCCTCAACCATGGGCTCTTCGTCTATGATTCATCGACGGAGTACCCGAGTGGGCATTTACCGGGCTGCAAACTCAGACCGGGTTTATTTCATTTTCGTGTCAGAAATTTTATAGTGCCCGCCTTCAAACTGCTGCATGAGATTCCTGTTATGGTGAAATCATCCGGGTTTATGGCTCAGTTACTGACCAGCCGGGCGACGGAGCGCTTTCGTATTGGCATCAGTCTTATCTTCCTCGTCATCGTGGGGTTGGTGGCAGCTGAGATCACCGGTGTGGTTACCGGTAAGCCGATTCTGATCGCAGCGGCGGTGATTGCCGGCTATATGGCGATCAATATTGGTGCCAACGATGTCGCTAACAACGTTGGCCCGGCGGTCGGCTCTGGTGCCATTTCCCTGGTAGGGGCAGTGCTGCTGGCGGCAGTGTTTGAGGCGGCGGGCGCCATTATCGCCGGGGGCGAGGTGGTCTCTACCATAAAGAACGGTATTATCTCGCCATCGAATCTTGACGACGTCAACGTCTTTGTCTGGCTCATGACCGCAGCCCTGTTGGCAGGGGCACTGTGGCTTAATGTGGCGACCTGGATGGGCGCTCCGGTGTCAACCACCCACTCCATTGTCGGTGGCGTGCTGGGGGCCGGCGTTGCCGCAGGCGGCTGGGGTATCGCTAACTGGTCTGTGATGGGTACGATTGCCGCCAGCTGGGTGATTTCGCCGGTACTTGGCGGGCTTTTCGCTGCCCTTTTCCTCTATCTCATCAAGAAAACCATTCTGTATCAGCAAGACCTGGTGGCCAGTGCGCGCCGGTTCGTGCCCTGGCTGGTTGCTATTATGGCCTGGATCTTCGGCACTTACCTGATGATCAAGGGTATGTCGAAGATCGTCTCGGTGGACTTTCTGACAGCGACACTAGTGGGACTGGTTATTGCTGCAGCGGTGTTTGTGCTCGTCCGGATCCGGGTGGCGCAGAAAGCTGCCACCATGGAGAACAATGCTGAAGGGGTAAACGGACTGTTTGTGTGGCCATTAATTTTTGCGGCGGGCCTGCTCAGTTTCGCCCATGGCGCCAACGACGTGGCGAACGCCATAGGTCCCCTTGCCGCAATCAATGACGCTCTCAGTGAGGCCAGCATTGTCACCGATGCCACGATACCATTGTGGATCATGCTGGTGGGGGCGCTTGGGATTTCGGTAGGCCTGCTGCTGTTCGGGCCGAGGGTCATCAAGGTGGTGGGCTCTGAGATTACAGACCTCGATAAGACCCGTGCATTCTGTGTTGCGCTGTCCGCGGCGTTAACGGTTATCGTCGCTTCACAGCTGGGGTTGCCGGTGAGCTCTACCCATATAGCGATCGGGGGAATTTTCGGGGTTGGTTTCCTGCAGGAATACCTGAAGCGAAGCTATGCCACCCAGCTTCATGCCATTCTTGAGCGGCACACCGGCGAAGACCGCGCAAGGCTGCAGCCATTTCTCGACGATTTCCGGAATGCTACCGTGGAGGAGATGGAAGCTCTGCTGAAAAGGGCCCGCAAGGACAAGCACAAGATCCCACTGTCCAAGAAAGAGCGTAAGCGGCTGAAGAAAATCTACCGTGAAGAACTGGTCAAGCGCTCACACCTGATCCGCATCGCCGCGGCCTGGGTGGTGACGGTACCGGTGTCCGCGCTGCTGGCGGCGCTTCTTTACTTCACGATCCGCGGTGTCATGCTCTGAGCCGGGTCCGGCAGTCCGCCAGCCCGGACTGCCGGAACACTCTCCACGTCGTTTTCACCGGCCGCTGCTGGCTGTTGTCAGGGCTTATGCGGCATACTCTTGTCAGACCTCTTCTCTGAACCAGTACCCCGGAGTGGATTATGAGTAATGAAAGGCGTCAGGCCAGAATCATTGACGAGTTGCGGGTGTTTATCAAAAAGGTCCTGACCGACCCGACGGTAGCGGTCAAGTGTGTCGAAATTGCCCGCAAGCACCGGGGTAAGCCGGACGCCCATGAGCTGATAGCGGATGAGATCAGCGCTTCAACCATGGTCCGTATACCGGAGACCTGGAGTGAAGCGGATCGGATGTTCCTGACGATTCTGGATGAGGTGCTGGACGACGAGGAAGCGCTGTACTGATCAGGCCCGTTTGGCGACCGGGCCTGCCAGCACTGCCTCTGTGTGCTGATGGAGAATTTCCATCTCATCTTTCAGGCCCGGAATACCGGCCAGTTCTTTCTGTTCGTCCAGAATGTCCCTGAGAATTTCCTTCGTCGTCAGCGGATTCGCCAAGACGACCCGGAAAACAATACAGGGGAACCTGTCATAGCGGGCCGGCTCAAGGCGGGTCCGTGAGACAAACGCCTTGCCCCGCTCCCGTTGAGTCTTCTGAATGAACTTGGTGACCCGGTTCAGGCTCATATTGATGCGCTCCGCTTGCTCGGCATCGGCGGCGGCCAGCGCGCGCTGCACCCGGGCGGGGGCGTAGCGGTAGGTCAGGATGTTCAGTTCGGGTTCGGTGACCAGCTCGAAATCCGGGTCCTCCTGGATCATGCCCGCGAACAGGCGCGCCTTTTCGATACCCTGGTTGATCAGAATCTCGTATCCCTCCCGGGCCAGTATCTTCAGGCCGGAGTGGATCAGCATGGCCATGCCGGGGCGCGACCCTTCCAGTGTTGTGCTGCCCAGGTCCCGGGAGCCCTTACGGATAATATACTGGGCGTGATGTTCAATGGCGCTGGTCATGGTGGGATCGCGGAATACCGCCAGCCCGGCGCCCATGGGCACATAAAGTTGCTTGTGGGCGTCGAAGGTCACGGAATCCGCTTTTTCGATGCCCCGCAACAGGTGGGAATACTGGCGGGAAAACAGCGTTGGACCGCCCCAGGCTGCATCCACATGGAAGTGCGCGCCGAATTCCTTCGCCACATCCGACATGGCGTCCAGCGGGTCGATATTGCCGGTCTCGGTGGTACCGGCAATGCCGCAGATGGCCATGATTTTGATCTTCTGACGCTGCAGTTCCAGGCATTTGTCCCGCAGGGCATCAATCTGGATGCGATTGTCATCGTCTGTCTCAATGGGGATCAGGGCATCACGACCCAGTCCCAGCACATCGGCTGCCTTGCGCAGTGAATAGTGTCCGCGCCGGGATACCAGTATGGCGACGCCTTCATGGCCGTAGTACTTAAGCGCCCGGTACAGCCCTTCCTGATGCAGGCCGCGGAAGCTGCCCTCCGCCGGAAAGGCGCGGTTACGGGCTACCCAGAGAGAGGTCAGGTTAGCGATGGTGCCGCCGGAGCACATTACACCGAGCGCATGGCGGGGATCGTGCATCCATTTGCGGTAATAGGCGCCGTCCTGTTGATACACCAGTCGGTGAATCATGCCCAGCACCTGACGCTCCAGCGGCGTGAAGGCCTTGGACGTTTCCGTCTTCACCAGGTTCTGGTTCAGGGCGATCATGATCTTGGACAGCGGCAGCATGAAGTAGGGCAGGGCCGATGTCATATGACCGATAAAGCTGGGCGAGGCGGTATGCACCGAGTTGGCCACCAGCTTATCCATCAGGAACTGGGTCTGCTCCGAAACAAAGATGGGCTTTTCGGGAATGGCTGAGTCGGAAAAATTCTTTTCGAGCTCGCTCAGATCCTTCTCCACGGCGACGATGTGTCCCTGGAGAAAGCCCGCAAGGTTACGGGAGATGTCCTGGTCGATCCGGCTGAGCGTGGACTCGGGAGCCTCGGGTACGGTAAATACCCGATACATGGTCTCGATCGATGCCTGGGCCGACTTTTTCTTACCGGTCATACGCGCCACACTGTCAGTGTCTTCCCGGGGGGTTCCCGATGCCCGGTGAATTCAGCGGAACAAATAACAGGCGTTACAGTCCTCAACGCCTGTATGGGACAGTCCTTACTTGTCGCAGGATCTGTCAGTCCGTGGTCAGGGCCGCGTAGTATACGGCGTCACACGTTAGCTTGCCAAGTAAGGGTCTGTCAGCTCAGTCAGATCACAGGATTTCGCGGTGGACCTCCAGAACAGGAGCGTCAATGCGCTGCTCGATCGCTTTTTCAACCTGATCGAGGCGGGCGGTCAGCTGCTGGGCGGTGCCGCCGATGGCGACAATGCTCCACACCGCACTGTCCAGTGCCTCAAAGTCTCCGGTTTCAGCCACCGCCAGATCCGGCTCCCGGCCCCAGACTGTGCGCAGTGCATTGAAAGCCTTGCGTTTGGCCTTGAGATCGTCAATTCCGTACAGCTGGAATTGCAGAGTCACGATCCCGATGTGGGGGGTAATGGTAGCGGGCGCGATCTCCCGCGCCGCCAGCAGTTGTCGGAACTTCTCAGACATAAGGGGTTGCTCGTTTAATGATAGCACCGGCGTCGATACCAGACGGTAGCGCGCCGATGCTGTGGGCGCCCTGGCTGGCCAGTCGCGAACGGCAGAAGGCGTCGGCGACTGCGCCGGGGGCGTGACGGATAAGCAGGGACGCCTGCAGGGAGACCGCAAGGCGGTCCACCAGATCCCGGGCCTGAAAGGCGACTTGCTGGGGATCCCGGGTGAGGTCACCAAAATCCCGGCGCAAGGCGTCGACGAACTGGTCAAAGTGACGATCACTGCCCCGGGCCAGACTGACCTCGTCCATAAAGGCGTCCAGGCATTCCGGGGATTTTTGCACAGCCCGCAGGGTATCCAGGCACTGGACGTTGCCGGAGCCTTCCCAGATGGCGTTAATGGGAGACTCCCGGAACAGCCGCGGCATGATGCAGTCTTCCATGACGCCGCTGCCGCCGAGGCACTCCATGGCCTCGTAAGCATGATTCGGGGTGCGCTTGCAGATCCAGTACTTGCCTACCGGTGTCGCCAGTCGCAGAAACAGCTTTTCCTGCTCGTCGTTACTGTCGAGGGCCCGGGCAACCCGCAGCGTGTAAGTCATGGCAGCCTCGCTTTCAAGCGCCAGGTCCGCCAGCACATTCTGCATCAGGGGTTGCTCGCTCAGGCGCGCGCCGAACGCACTACGGTGGTGACAGTGGTGCAGGGCCTGGGCCGCTGCCTGGCGCATTCCAGAGGAACTGCCGATCATGCAGTCGAACCGGGTCATGGCCACCATTTCGATGATGGTCGCCACCCCGCGGCCTTCCTCTCCCACCATCCAGCCGAGTGCGCCACGGAGCTCCGTCTCGCTGGAGGCATTGGCCACGTTGCCCATCTTGTTTTTCAGACGCTGGATCTGCCAGGGGTTCTTGCTGCCGTCGGGGCGCCAGCGCGGCATCAGGAAGCACGACAGGCCAGCCGGAGTCTGCGCCAGTACCAGGTAGGCGTCACACATGGGTGCTGACACAAACCATTTATGACCGACGAGCTCGTAAGCCTGTCCCGGACCGCCGTTACCAACAGGATAGGCGCGGGTGGTGTTTGCCCTGACGTCGCTGCCGCCCTGTTTCTCCGTCATTGCCATGCCGATGGTGACAGACTGCTTTTCACTATCGGGAATGTTGCGGGGGTCGTACTCCCGGGCCAGGATCTTTGGGGCCCAAAGCCCGGCCAGGTCCGGCTGTTTCAGGATGGACGGCATGGCCGCAAAGGTCATGGTGATGGGGCAGCCGTGGGCCGCTTCTACCTGAGTGTGCAGGTAATAACGGGCCGCCCGGGCCACATGGGCACCTTGCCCGGGCTTTTCCCAGGGGCTGCTGTGCAGCCCGTGCTCCATGGCCAGCTTCATCAGCTCGTGATACGCCGGATGAAAGCGGACTTCATCAATCCGGTGGCCGAAGCGGTCGTGAGTGTGCAGCTCCGGTTTGTTGGCGTTGGCCAGAAAGCCCAGCTCAATGGTTTCCCACCGTCCGGCCAGTTCGCCGAAGGCTTCCAGATCCTGTCGTGCCCAGCCGGCGCCCTCCCGCTCCACGGCCTCCTGCAGGGCGTTATCCTGTAAAAACAGATTGTAATTCTCGAGGGCCGGAGGCTGGTTCAGTACTTCATGGGTGCGGGCCAGCCAGCGGTCGGGTTCAAAGCTGTTATCGGGGGTGTTTGGCTGCTTTGCATTCATGTCGAGCCTCATGTTTCAGGTGTTTGTTTTTATTATGAAAAATTGCCGGAAATCGGGCGGTAAAGCGCTGGTTACAATTTGTTACAAAAAAGTTGTTGTGACGAGATAGCGCTGTCATACAAACCCGATTATAAAGACGCCAAGGCGCCCATGCACGTACTGTCGGGGTGCCGATCAGGAAGCGGTTGCCGGCATGGCCGGCACGCTTTTCATAGAACCGTGATTGAGTAAACGAGGGGCCAAAGCCCCGGGTTTTCGCTGATGGATGGCTGATTAGCAGCTGATTGGAGAGTAACCATGAGTGAATTCGACGAAAACAGCCTTGAGTCGTCCACTGGCTGGAACGATTCTGACGACACCCACTCTGTGGCCGGTCGCGCCAGAATCCGTGCCCAGCTGGAGGCAGATATCCAGGCCTTTCTGAGTCAGGGCGGTCAGATTGAGGAAGTGGACACCAGCTTCCGGGCCGATGCCCCCCGCAAGGTAGACGTCGGTTTCAACAACCGTAGCCTGTCCTGATCCCGGGTGCGGCTGTGGCCGCGCCTTTTCCTACCCGACCGCGCTCTGCTTTAAGAACGCGGTCGTGGCTGGCCCCTTCCTTCAGGCCCGCTCAGTAGCCTTCTTACCTTCCGTTTCATCCCCCGGTAAGATCCTGACGTGTATGATAGACAGTCAAAACATCTTTTAATGGAGGCCTTTCTGTGTTCTCACTTCCGAACCGCAGTTATCCCCGTACTCGGCTCCGCAGGAACCGTGTCGCGGATTTTTCCCGGCGGCTGATGCGGGAAAGCCAGCTCAGTACCGACAACCTGATTCTGCCGGTGTTCGTGCTTGAAGGAGAAGGCGAGCGGGAAGCCGTGCCTTCCATGCCCGGTGTCGAGCGCCTGAGCGTTGACCTGCTGCTGGAGCTGGCGGATGAGGCGGTGGCATTGGGCATTCCGGCGCTGGCGCTGTTCCCCGTGGTGCCGGCGGACCGAAAAGATCTGGAAGGCTCGGGTGCGTGGGATCCGGAAGGCCTGGCCCAGCGTGCTACCCGGGCCCTCAAGAAGCGTCACCCTGAGCTGGGGGTCATTACCGACGTTGCCCTGGACCCGTTCACCACCCACGGCCAGGACGGTATTATCGACGATGACGGCTATGTGCTGAATGACCGCACTGTAGAAGCGCTGGTTCGTCAGGCCCTTTCCCATGCGAAAGCGGGCGCCGACATGGTGGCACCCTCCGATATGATGGATGGCCGGATCGCTGCCATTCGCGATGCCTTTGAAGACGCGGGGTACGTCAACACCCGCATTCTTGCCTACTCTGCCAAGTATGCGTCGTCTTACTACGGGCCCTTCCGGGATGCCGTCGGTTCGGCGGGAAATCTGGGTCGTAGCAGCAAGGAAACCTATCAGATGGATCCCGCCAACAGTGACGAAGCCCTGCATGAAGTCGCCATGGACCTGGCGGAAGGCGCGGATATGGTCATGATCAAACCCGGTATGCCCTATCTGGACATCGTCCATCGGGTGAAAACTGAATTGCAGGTGCCGACGCTGGTGTACCAGGTGAGTGGCGAATACGCCATGCACATGGCCGCCGCCAATAATGGCTGGCTGGACGGCGACAAGGTAATGATGGAAAGCCTGATCGCCATGCGGCGCGCCGGTGCAGACGGCATCCTGACCTATTTTGCGATGCGGGCCGCCCGCCTGCTTAAAGGAGAATAATATGTCCGTGAGTCCGGTGCCGGCAGTGAGTCAACAGGGTGAGGTTGCGGCAACCCCTGACGCAGGGGATGTGCCGGAGCAGGTGCAGGATCTCACGGCGTCGGAGAATTACTTTAACCGGGAACTGAGCCATCTGCAGTTCAACTATCGGGTGCTGCAACAGGCGCTGGATGAGCATCACCCGCTGATCAACCGGCTGATCTTCCTGTGCATCTTCAGCTCCAACATGGATGAGTTCTTTGAGATCCGTGTTGCGGGATTGCGCCAGCAGATGAAATACGGCCGTGAGATTGTCGGGCCTGACGGGATGCTGCCGGAGCAGGTGCTGGCCGAGATCAGCAACGTGGCCCACGGCTATATCAGCGAGCAGTACGACATCCTCAACAAGGTGCTGATCCCCGAACTGGAGCAGCAAAATGTCCATTTCGTGCGGCGCCGGGACTGGACACCAGCCCAGGCCGACTGGGTGCGGCAGTATTTCGAGGATGAAATCCTGCCCGTGGTGAACCCCATCGGTCTCGACCCGTCCCACCCGTTTCCCCGGCTGGTGAACAAGAGCCTGAACTTTATTGTTCAACTGGATGGCAAGGACGCCTTCGGTCGCGAGACCGGCATGGCAATCGTGCCCGCGCCCCGGTCACTGCCGCGGCTGGTAAGGCTGCCGGACGAAGTGTGCGACGGTGGTGACAACCTGGTGTTCCTGTCGTCCATGATCCATGCCCATGCCGATGAGCTGTTCCCAGGCATGGAGGTGAAAGGCTGCTACCAGTTCCGGCTGACCCGTAACGCGGACCTGGAGCTGGAAGACGACCTCGAAGACCTGGCGTCAGCGTTGCGGGGGGAATTGCTCAGCCGCCGCTTCGGTGATGGCGTGCGCCTGGAGGTGGCCGATAACTGCCCTGAGGAGCTGGCGCAGTTCCTGCTGCATCAGTTTGGCCTGTCGGAGCGGGACCTGTACAAGGTTCATGGCCCGGTGAACCTGACTCGATTGATGGCTGTAGAAAGCCTGGTGAGCCGGCCGGAACTGAACTACCCGGGCTTTTCGCCGGCGGTACCGAAGCAGATCCGCAACAAGGAAGTGATCTTTGACGCCATCCGGGCCAAGCCGATCCTGCTGCTGCACCCCTACGAAAGCTTCACTCCGGTGATCGACTTTCTGCGTCAGGCGGCCAAAGACCCTCAGGTTCTGGCGATCCGCCAGACCCTGTACCGCACCGGTGCGGACTCGGAAATCGTTGAAGCGCTGATGGACGCCGCCCGCCGGGGCAAAGAAGTCACCGCGGTGATCGAGTTGCGCGCCCGGTTCGACGAGGCCGAAAACCTGGAGCTTGCCAGCCGCCTGCAGGAATCTGGTGTTGTGGTGGTCTACGGCGTGGTTGGTTACAAGACCCACGCCAAGATGATTCTGATCGTACGGCGGGAAGACGGCCGTCTGCGACGCTATGTGCATCTGGGTACGGGCAACTACCATGCCGGCAATGCCCGCGTGTACACGGACTACAGCTTCCTGTCAGCGGACGACGCTCTGGGAGACGACGTCAACAAGCTGTTCCAGCAGCTGACCGGCATGGGCAAGGCTCTCAAGATCAAGAAGCTGTTCCACGCGCCCTTTACCCTTCATCGCCGATTGATCGAGCTTATTGACCGCGAGGCGAGCTACGGCGATCAGGGGCACCTGACTTTCAAGATGAATGCCTTGACCGACCCGGGAGTCATGCTGGCGCTTTACCGGGCGTCCCAGGCCGGGGTTAGGGTTGATCTGATCGTGCGCGGTATCTGCTGCCTGCGTCCGGGGATTCCCGGGCTGTCAGAAAACATCCATGTGCGCTCCATCGTCGGTCGCTTTCTTGAGCACAGCCGGGTCTACTGGTTCGGCAATAACGGAAAGCCCGAGGTGTTCTGCTCCAGCGCCGACGGCATGGTCCGTAATCTGGTGAATCGGGTGGAAGTGGCGTTCCCGGTGGAAGAGGAAGACCTTATTGATCGGCTCCGGGATGATCTTGATGCCTGTTTACGTGACAACTGTCAGAGTTGGGGCTTGCAGTCTGATGGTCGTTACCTGCAAAATCAGCCGGCACCGGATGAAGAGCGCTTTGCATCCCAGCTGGTCCTGCTGGAGCGGCTCGCTGCCAAGTGATCGTCGCCGGGGCTCAATCGCCATCGTTTACCGGGCCGCGGGCTTTGCCGTTGTGTCAGATAGATGAGGGCAGGATCTGTTGACAGGGAAGTCGGACTGGCCGTAACCAGGCATTACCGGCTCCCTGAGCTGGAGCAAGTAGATGAAAAAAGTATGGATTATTGCCGGCGGCGTAGTCGTGGCAGCAGGCTTGTCTGCGCCATGGGTCGTGGGAAAGCTGACGGAACAGCACTGGCATAATGCCGCGGAAAGATTCAACGATTCGCAGCCTTATTTCCTTCTGGAAACCAATACCTATGAACGCGGTTATCTGGGCGCAGAAGCTCGCGGCCAGCTGGTTGCGGTTCATCCGGATACCGGCGAGCGCCATCCGCTGGACTGGGTTGGTGATATCAGTCATGGGTTGACCAGCAGTACCACTGATTTCCGTTTCGACTTCGAGGACGAGTCGGAAATGGCGGCTGTGTTTCCGGATGAGACACCCACCGTCACAGTCACCGCCAGTGCCTGGGGTTCGGTACAGGTTGAAGTGACCGTGCCCGCGATCCATTACACTGACGAAGACGAGCTCAACACGCTGAACGTCTCCGAAAGCTACGCGAAGCTGAATGTCAGCCGGGACGGGGAATCCCTGGACGCGGAGGTTCGCTTCCCTGGGCTGGTGCTGCGGGCACCGGATGCACGTGTGACACTGAACAACCTGACGATGGACCAGCAGGCTACCCTGCTGACCGGCCAGCTCTGGACCGGCGATGCCACCATGACCATGGATAAGCTGTCGGTGGCTGCTCAGGGCGAGCCGGAAGTGGTGCTCGAGGGCTTCAGCATGACCAGCAACTCCAGCGCCGACAAGGGCGGTGAGCGGTTTGGGGTTACCACAACCCTGACCCTGGACAACGCCAGCCGTGGTGAAGAAAGCCATGGCCCCCATCGCATGAACTTTGTCCTGTCCGACGTGAACGTCGTGGCCTGGAATGGTCTGCTCGAAGCCATCAGTCAGCTTCAGGAGGTAGCTACCGAAGCCGGGCAGGGTTATCAGAGCGCTTATGAGAAGCAGATGCTGGCGACCATGGCCCTGACTGGAAACATCGTGAACATGATGAACAGCGGGGTCTCCACCACTACCGATCTGGAACTGAGCACACCGGATGGCCCGATCACTGGCCGCCTGACCATCGCCCATCCCGAGCAGCCCGAAGGGGAGGAGCTTCCCCTGATGATGATGGGAGGCGCCATTATCGGGGAAATGTCGTTCCGGATGCCAAAAGCCCTGGCCGATCGTTACCCGGATCTGGGGGACGACCTGGCGCCAATGCTGATTCAGGGCGTGCTGGTGGAAGAGGGCGAGGATTACGTAATCAACGCCACTCTCAATGACTTAATGGTTAACCTGAATGGCAACGAAGTGCCGCTGCCGATCTTTGGTATGGGCATGGGCCTGCCGCTTATGTAAACAGTATCGTGGGATACAGAAAAGCCGGACTGAGTTCCGGCTTTTTTTGTAAAAAAATCTGGTGCTTATGTTGCGAACTTGGCCTTCAGGGCGTCCTGAACCACCGGGGTGACGAACTCTGACACATCTCCATCCAGGGACGCGATCTCCCGGATCAGGGAAGAGGAGATGTACGACAGATGGTTGGACGGCGTCAGAAACACACTCTCCACCTCCGGCGCCAGGTACCGGTTCATATCGGCCAGCTGGAACTCGTACTCGAAGTCCGACACGGCCCGCAGGCCCCGCAGCAGCACCGTGGCGTTCTGTTGCCGGACAAAATCCGCCAATAGTGTGTCAAACCCGACCACTCGGATATTGTCTAGGTGAGCCGTGGACTGTTCCGCCAGCCTGACCCGCTCTTCCAGTGAAAACAGCGGGTTCTTCTTGGAACTGTAGGCAACGGCAATCACCACTTCATCAAACAGGCGCCGTGCACGCTCAACCAGATCAATATGACCGTTGGTGATGGGGTCGAAGGTGCCTGGGTAAATAACCGTTGTCATGCTGTCACTCCTTGCTGTCTGAATCGCAGAAACTGTTGTTGTTCGGGTAAAGCGGCAAGTGTAACCGATGAGCCCGGTTCGAGCCGAATGTGCCGGTCATTTTTCCCATATCAGGACGGAGTCCCTGAAGAAAATCGTTCTTACCGGAACTATCCGACGAAAGTTTGATCATAGTCTGTACCGGCACCAGGATGCGCCGGTGAGACTCAGGTCTCAGTACGTCGCAAACCCTGACGATTCCCGACCGGGATTACCGGTCGGGCTTTTTTTTGTGAGGTTATTCACCGGCGTCCGGTTCCAGCCACGCGGACAGTCCTTGCCTGCATTCGTCCAGGCCCGTCTTGTCAGTCGCTGAAAACATGATCAGATGCTGCAGGCACTGATGGTCCCTGAGGGCGTTACGAATCCCCTGCATGGCATTTTTCGCCTGCCCGAACTTGAGCTTGTCCGCTTTGGTGGCAAGAATCATCAGCGGCAAGCGGTTATGTTCACACCATTCCACCATCATCTGGTCGAAATCCGTGAGCGGATGACGGATATCCATGACCAGTACCAGGCCTGCAAGGCTGCGCCGCTCCGTGAGATAGTGGCTCAGGTGCTGCTGCCAGTCATCCTTCATATCCCTTGAAACCCTGGCGTAGCCATAGCCAGGCAGGTCCACCAGCCGGCATTTTTCACGGTTCAGTGAGAAAAAGTTGATCAGACGGGTGCGGCCCGGGGTTTTACTGGTCCGGGCCAGCTTGCCATTGGCTGTGATACAGTTGATCGCGCTGGATTTGCCGGCGTTGGAGCGGCCGGCAAAAGCGACCTCCCGACCGGCATCCGGCGGACACTCGGCCAGCCGGGCGGCACTGACCAGAAAACGGGCGCTGTTGAAGGAAACGGGCTTGGGTGCGTCAAGGGTCACGGGGCGTTCCTGAATGGCAAAAGAGGTCGGTTGAAGGATCAGCATGACGTGAGTTGACGTGGGACAGAGTCACGGCATTTATTCATGGGCTCCTTGATGTATAATGCTACACCAAATTCAAGCCAGTGCGCAGGTTACTACTGCCAGAGAGCCCGGCACCCCCGGGTTTTTCAGTTCTGCCGGCGGCACAGAAAAACGTTTCAGATGAGAGAATAAACGGAGCGAGCATGAAGAAACTGATCGCAGGTGTGGTTCTCGGCGTGGGCCTTTCGATGACAGCATACGGCCAGGGCGATCCGGCCGCTGGCGAGGCGCAGGCTGCACCCTGTGCTGCCTGTCACGGGCCGGCAGGTACCGCTCCGATCATGGACGCTTACCCCAAGCTGTCCGGTCTGGGCGAGACCTATCTGTATAACCAGCTGGTCGCCATTCGGGACGGTGACCGGCCGATCCCGGAAATGATTGGCCAGCTTGACGGCAAGTCCGACCAAGATCTGAGCAACCTGGCTGCCTACTTCAATGAGCAGGAAATGCCCCTGGGCCAGGCAGATCCGGAGCTGGCCGAGCTGGGTGCTGCGCTGTACATGGGTGGTAATCTGGCGTCCGGTGTTCCGGCCTGTGCCGCCTGCCATAACCCCCAGGGTAAGGGTAACGAGCCGGCAGGCTATCCCCATCTCGGTGGTCAGACGGCCGGCTATCTGGCCAAGCAGCTGAACGACTACCGTGACGCTGCCCGCGGCGGCTACAAATCGCAGATCATGGTCGATATCGCCTCCCGCCTGACGGATAACGAAATCGAAGCCCTGTCCAGCTACATTTCCGGACTGCACTGATCGAAATCACAGGATCGTGCCTATCCAGAAGCCCGCCTTGTGCGGGCTTTTGCGATTCTGGCATTCTGTCTGTTCCGTAACGGCGGCATGACTGGATACCCCGGCAATGCCTGAGACATAATCCGAATGAACTTTTCAGCGGCACTGGGGTCTTTCCGGGACAACAGACCGAATCATAACCAGAACGAATTCAGAGGAATATCCATGGGAATTTTCCGACAGCTAAGCGCCGGCCTGATCGCCGCCACCCTCGTTTTGTCCGCGTCCGCTCAGGACACCTGGCAGGAAGGCACCCATTACCAGCGTCTGGCCCATGAGGTGAGCGCGTCCTCCGGCGACGGCATCGAGGTGGTTGAGATCTTCTGGTATGGCTGTGGTTACTGTCTGGAGTTCGAGCCCTACGTGCAGGCGTGGAAAGAAGACATGGCCGACGACATCAACTTTATTTACCTGCCGGCGCCGATGAGCCGCGCAGCGGTGGAGCACGCGAAGGCCTTTTACGCCAGTGAGGCACTGGACGCCCGTGATAAGACCCACGATGCCTTTTTTCAGGCGCTGGCCGGCGAGCGCCAAAACCTGGACAGTGCCTCTGACCTGGCCGACTTCGTAGCGAAGCAGGGGGTTGATCGTGAGGCGTTTCTCAAGGCTTACAACAGTTTTGGTGTAAAGGCGCAAATGGAGCGTGCCATGTCCGTATTGCGCGGCGCCCAGGTCACTGGTACACCTACGGTATTAGTGGCGGGGAAATACCGCACATCGCCGGGAATGGCCGGCGGTTATGAGGAAGCTCTGGCGGTTGTCAGCTATCTTGTGGAGAAGGAGCGCGAGACAAACGCCGAATAAAGTGCATTGCTGACGCACGGGCAGAGTGCCCGGCGTCAGTCATCAATAGAAGGCAACAATGTATAGAAGGTTAAAGCAGGGGTTTACTGATCGTATTGGCCGGCCAGCGCCCTCCCGGGGCGCGTGTTCGGGCATGGACCATGTTCCTGAATTTGAGCCGAATCGTCACATCCGGCTTCTGACGTTTAACATTCAGGTGGGCATCAACACCGCCTCCTATCACCACTACCTGACCCGGAGCTGGCAGCACGTGCTGCCGCACCGGGGCCGGATCGGCAACCTGGACCGTATTGCTACCCTGTTGCGTAACTATGATGTGGTCGCACTGCAGGAGTGTGACGGGGGCAGTCTGCGCAGTGGTTATATCAACCAGGTTCAGTACCTCGCGGAAGCGGCGGGCATTCCCTACTGGCATCAACAGCTCAATCGCAACCTTGGCCCCGTGGCCCAGCACAGCAACGGGTTGCTGAGTCGTTTCCGTCCGCTGGATGTCACCGAGCACCGGTTACCCGGCCTGCTGCCGGGTCGTGGCGCCATTATTGCCCATTATGGGGATGCGGATGATCCGCTGGTTCTGGTGATGATGCACCTGGCCTTGAGCAAGGCCGGGCAGGTCCGGCAACTGGCCTATATTCATGAGTTGATTGCCGACTATCGGCATGTGGTGCTGATGGGGGACCTGAATAACCACGCCGAAGAACTGCTCACCAATACGCCGCTGAAGGATTCCAACCTGGTGCCGCTGCCGGAAACGGCCCACAGCTTCCCAAGCTGGCGGCCCGAGCGGGCACTGGACCATATTCTGGTGAGCCCTAGTCTGGAAATCCGGAACGCGGAAGTAGTGAGCTATCCGGTATCGGATCACCTTCCCATCGCTCTGGACATTGCGTTGCCGAAGGGTTATCTGCAGACTTTCTGACCGCCAGGCGGCTGAAGTGATTGGCTAAATTCTGCCATAAAAAAACCCGGCCAGATGCCGGGTTTTTTCTGAGCAAGGATCTTACTTGATCTTTGCTTCCTTGTACGCAACGTGCTTGCGGACAACCGGATCGTACTTTTTGATCTCGATCTTTTCCGGAGTGTTACGCTTGCTCTTGTTGGTCGTGTAGTAGTGACCCGTGCCTGCTGATGAAACCAGCTTGATTTTCTCGCGCATGATGCGGCTCCTTAAACTTTCTCGCCGCGGGCACGAAGATCGGCCAGCACAGCGTCGATGCCTTTTTTATCGATAATGCGCATGCCTTTGGTAGATACGCGCAATCTCACGAAGCGTTTCTCGGACTCAACCCAGAAGCGGTGGTTCTGCAGGTTGGGCAGAAAACGACGCCGGGTGTGGTTCATAGCGTGAGAAACGTTGTTACCGGATACCGGTCGCTTACCGGTTACCTGACAGACTCTGGACATGTTTGCCTCCGACCTGAGCTTGGGTCCTGAAATACGAATTCGTTTGACGTTCTATTTAAAGGGACGCTTTTATACCAGAGCCAGGCCCGTAACGCAAAAAATTGTTGGGAAATTGTTCAGCCACCGGCGGGTTCACATCAGCCCCCGTTCGGCCAGCGAAACAATCTCTCCGTGGCCTACAACCATATGGTCCAGCACGCGAATGTCGACCAGTCCCAACGCATCTTTCAAACGCCGGGTCAGGGAAATATCCGCCTGGCTGGGTTCGGCAATCCCTGATGGATGGTTATGTGCGAAAATCACCGCGGCCGCGTTGTAGTCCAGCGCTTGCCTCACCACTTCACGGGGATACACTGCCGCACCATCAATGGTGCCCCGGAACAGTTCCTGATAGCGGATGACCCGGTGGCGGTTATCGAGAAACAGGCCGGCAAAGACCTCATGGGGCTGGGTTCCCAGCCGTGAACCCAGATAGCGCCGGGTCTCTTCCGGCGATGTCAGAGGATCACCCTGGCGTATTGGCTCATCCATAACCCGCCGTGCCATTTCCATCGCCGCCTGCACCTGAGCGTATTTGGCCGTGCCCAGTCCACGAACCCGGCAAAAGTTGTTGTGAGACGCCGTCATCAGCCCCCGCAGGCTGCCGAACTCGTCCAGCAGATGGCGGGCCATTGCCATCACTGGCATACCGGCGGTGCCGGTGCGCAGAAAAATGGCAAGCAATTCGGTATCAGACAGGCTTTCAGCGCCGTGGGCCAGCAATCGCTCCCGCGGTCGTTCGTCCATCGGCCAGTGGGGCCTTGTGCTGGTATCCATCCCGGATCCTTATCTCAGCGTCCTGCATCTGGTATGACGGCCGGGATTCTAGCATATCCGGGGGCTCTGTCGGTGAAGTGACGGCAATGTTATCGTATGCCCCCTATTATTCTGAATTCCGAACGCATCGGACACGGGTATGACGGAGACATCATGAACAGACCGAACATTCTGCTGGGCATTACCGGCGGCATCGCTGCCTATAAAAGTGCGGAGCTGGTCCGTCTGCTCAAAAAGGCCAGCTATCCGGTCCGGGTAATCATGACCCGGGGTGCGGAAGCGTTCGTGGCGCCGATGACGTTTCAGGCCCTGAGCGGCGAGCCGGTGCGGAACTCGTTGCTGGACCCGGAAGCTGAGGCGGGCATGGGCCATATCGAACTGGCTAAATGGGCTGACCTGGTGGTGGTTGCACCGGCCTCTGCCGACTTCATGGCCCGGCTGGCCCACGGCCTGGCCGATGATTTACTGGCCACCGTCTGCTGTGCTACCGAGGCGCCCATTGCGCTGGCGCCTGCCATGAACCAGGCCATGTGGGGCAATCACCGCAACCGCCGCAATGTCAGACTGCTGGAAGACGACCGGCAAATTACCCTGTGGGGGCCGGATGAGGGCAGTCAGGCCTGCGGTGATACCGGTCCCGGACGAATGCTGGAGGCGGTCACTCTCTTTGGACTGATTGACCAGTTTGCGGTGGCTCTGCCCGAACCGGTTGCCCCTCTGCTTTCCGGCCGACGGGTCATCATCACGGCAGGCCCCACCCGGGAGCCCATCGATCCGGTCCGTTACATCAGCAATCACAGCTCCGGCAAAATGGGCTATGCCATCGCCGAAGCAGCCCGCAACGCAGGGGCCAGCGTCACTCTGGTGAGTGGCCCGGTCAATCTGACTGCCCCTGCGGGTGTGGAGGTGGTGCCTGTGCAGACGGCGGACGACATGCTGCAGGCCAGCAGTGCCGAGGTCGACAAGGGCGCCGATCTCTTTATCGCCACCGCTGCGGTCGCTGATTACCGGGCGGCGGCGGTAAAGGATGAAAAGATGAAGAAGTCCAGTGATACCCTGACGCTGGAGCTGATCCGCAATCCTGACACGCTCGCGACCATTGCGGCCCGGGATGATGCGCCGTTCACCGTCGGATTTGCGGCGGAGACCAGTAATGTCGCCGCCTACGCCACCGACAAGATGAAGCGCAAGAAGCTCGCCATGATCGTCGCCAATGATGTGTCCGACTCTGCCATTGGCTTTAACAGCGACCAGAACGCCGTCACCGTATTCTGGCAAGGCGGTGAACAGGCCATGGGGCCGGCGCCCAAAAGTGAGATTGCCCGCGACCTGATCACCCTGATTGCCAAGCGCATGTCAGCCGACAACTAACCTTCCCGACAGGAAAAGCCCCATGAGCACCCAGCCCATGCAAATGCGTATTCTGGATGACCGCATTGGTGAGGACATCCCCATGCCCACCTACGCCACCGGAGGATCGGCCGGTCTTGATCTACGCGCCTGCCTGAAAGCACCGGTAACCCTGGAGCCCGGTGAATCGGTGCTGATTCCGACGGGACTCGCCCTCTATATTGAAGACCCTTCCCTGGCGGCCATGATCCTGCCCCGCAGCGGTCTGGGTCACAAGCATGGCATCGTACTCGGTAACCTGGTGGGGCTGATCGATTCGGACTACCAGGGGGAGCTGATGGTGTCCTGCTGGAACCGGGGCGACACGGCATTCACCGTCAACGTGGGGGAGCGCATCGCCCAGTTGGTGCTGGTGCCGGTGGTGCAGGCCCGGTTCGAACTGGTTGACGAGTTCCATGCCAGCGAGCGGGGCGAAGGTGGGTTTGGCTCCACCGGACGGCATTGAGAAAGTTTCGAATACGCCAAATGTGTCATTAACGAAATCATGTAACCATCTATACTGACAGCAAATCATCCTTTGACTGAAGACGCAGTATTGCCAGGTCGTCGAGACGGAGCCGATCATGAAATTTGGCAAAAAAAAGGAGCAGGCCGCCGAGCCATCCGCGACGGCCGCTTCGGATAACAACAAAGCCGTGGGCAAGGGCCGGGCGCAGAAAGAATCCAACGGTAGCAAGGTGCGGAAATTATCCTCCGTCGCCACCGGTCAGGCGTTGGCGGTGGTCGTTGCCGGGCTGATTGTTGTGGCAGTGATGTATCTGCTGGTGCTGCAACCGGCGGCGCAGCGCGGACAGCAGCTTGCCGCTGAACAGGGCGCAGAACTGGCGGTTCAGCGGCTGGAGCAGCGTATCACCCTGTTGCAGTCCCTGACCGACGGGCTGGGGACACAGAATGCGGTTCGGTCTGCGCTGACCGAAATCGGTGGCGCGCGCAAGCTCGCCATCGAGCTGCAGGCGCTGATGCCCGGTGTCGAGCGCGTGTTCCTGTTTCCCTATGGTGCCATACCCCGGCGGGCCGATGATCAGGCCGGC
>CAZHAY010000029.1:0-27254 GCA_964530545.1 uncultured Marinobacter sp. | reverse complement strand
CCGTACATGCTGATGTGATGCCGATCGAAGAAGAACACGCCTTCTTCGTCTCCCATCAGGCAGTTATCTTCACAGAACAGCTCGTAGGGCTTCACAGCGGTGACGCCAGGGAGGGCTGCGATACGATCCGCCCAACGAAACGCGTGTTCGTACTGAGCCAGGAAGCTCGAGGTGGGTACAATGGCACGGTCGGTATCACCAAGCATCATTCTTCGCGCCAGGGTCAGTGGCATATCGGCGGTTGTGCTTGGCAGGGGATAGCTGATGATCACCTGTTTGCCTGCGTCCACCAAAGCCTTTACGGAAAGCTGCAAACCATCGGCAATGAGCTGGAAATCGTCGGGATCGGATGGGTAAAGCGCCGCCAGTACCACCTGGGTGACCGTAGCATCTGCCAGAATGCTTTCCAGCATTCGCTGGTTGTGTTCGCGGCAGAACGGCCGACTTGGCTTGTCGACTCCGCTTGCCGGCGGGCAGGCGCTGTAAGTGATTTGCCGTAGCGCTCGCCCCTGTGCCGCCAGTTGTTCACCCAGTGCGGCGGCCAGTTCGACGCCGTGGCTGTCACCCCAGACCACCAGTGCCGCCGGCGCGTTATCGGCGCCCAGAACGCAGGTTTCCTGATAGGGGCGCAGGCCGAGGCCATCCTGATGACAGTGGGCCCGGTGCGCACTGAAATCATCCCGGTACTCCGCCACTGCAAGCACATCTGCTGACGCCCGTTGCGGCAGCCCGTTGCTGATAAAGCCGTAACCGGCGAATGCAATCAGGGGCAGGAACATGGCGGTTGAGAATCCTGCGGTCCGCCAGGCTGAAATGCGGCTGAGCCGACCACGGGTGGGTTTCTCGATCCACTGCCAGGACGCAAACCCCGCGGCCAGGCTCAGGGCCACCAGCATCCATTTCTCCGCCGGGTTATCGGGATAGCCCAGTACCAGTCCGTAAAACACAATGATCGGCCAGTGCCACATGTAAATGGAGTAGGAGGCCTTACCCGTCACCACCAGCCAGGACGATGACAGCCAGCGGGTCATCAGTGAGCGGTGGTGGTTTCCCGCCATAATAATCAGCGCTGCACCTACGGTGGGTGGCAGGGCGGTGTGGGCGGGGAACAGGGTGCTCTTGCTGTAGGTGAGATAGGTCACTGCGAGCATGCCGACACCAACAAGACCTGCGATATTGGCGGCAATCGTCGAGCGGATTGCGGGAATGGCGCCCAGTGCTATCGCCGCACCGATCAGCAGCTCCCAGGCCCGGAAAGGTAACAAGTAGAAGGTGCCGGTAACCGATCGCTGAATCCACAGCATGGACAGGATGAACGACGCTATCAGCGCCAGCCACAACAGCGCCCGGACCTGCCGCATCCGCGCCGCCAGTAACAGAAACAGTGGGAACAAGATGTAGAACTGCTCTTCCACCCCCAGCGACCAGGTGTGCAGCAGCGGCAGGGTAAAGGCAGAGGCGGAAAAGTAATCCTGGGTGTGCCAGAAGAAGAGGTTTGAGGTAAACGTGGCCGCCGCAAAGATGCTGGCCAGCAGGTCTTTGTATTCCGACGGCGGACTGACCACAAAACCCAGCACGGCTACGGCCGCGAGCACTGCGAACAGCACCGGGAACAGACGGTCCGCACGTTTCTGGTAAAACACGGCCAGACTGAACCGGCCGTCACGCAACTGTGGGTAAATGATGGATGTGATCAGGTAACCGGAAATTACGAAGAACACATTTACCCCGGCAAACCCGCCGGAGAATGGCGCCAGCCCAGCATGAAAAAGCACCACGGGCAGCACCGCTATGGCCCGTAACCCGTCTACATCAGCCCTGTATTCCATGGCGTCTTCCTATCCTCTGACTGGCCTGCCCGAGATGCTGACCGTGCCTGCGGGTCCAGAATCCGGGTTCAGGTGTTCCTTTTAAAACCCCTGTTTATCTATCGGATCTGTCGAAGGCATGCAAGCAGTTAGCGCCCTGATCGGATTGCGATTTGGTAACCCGTGTGGACTGACCCGTTGAAAGCGTCGCGTCCGTATGGGCTCGTCTTGCCCGGCTTCACCCTGTACAATGATAATCATTCCCATTGCCGATTGATTGGATGCCCGCCGATCAGTTACCGACACCAAGGATCCGGACCCCATGACCATTTCCGCCCTCGCACCTCTGTTTACAGGGAAGTTCGAACATTACTGCGACATGCTGGTGTTAGCCGGCCAGGATCAGCGCCCGGGTGTGCCAGTGCAGGATCTGATCACCGCCGATGGGGTGCAGTGGTTGCTGGCCAGGTACCGGCGCTCCCGGCCGGGTGACGACGAGCGGGCGTTACTGTCGCTCTGGTCCCGTTACTACTTCGTCAAACTGACGGTACCGGTGGTGGCCGCCAACCTGATACTGGGGCGGGAACTGCCGGTGGGGCTCGACCAGATTGAAGTGATTCTGGGAGACGACAGCCTTCCGGTCGCTTTCCGGCTGCCGAATGACGGGCATGTTTTTCCTACGCCACCGGCGAATGGATTCGAGCGTTTTCGCGCCCTGCTGGACGAGAACTTCACGCCGCTGATTGAGGGCTGGTGCCGGCAGGTCAAGGTGTCCCGGCGGGTATTGTGGAGCAACGCCGCCAACTATTTTGAATGGCTGATCCGCACCCTGGAATCCGCGAAAATCCCCCAGGCCGTGCTGGCGGACGGGCAACAGCTGATAGACGCGTCTCATTATCCGAGTGGCTGGCCAAACCCCATGGCCAGCCCGGTACGGTATGTGGAGCGGGGGGACGGGGCTGCGCCGTTGCGACAGCGCCGGCACTGCTGCATCCGATACCGTCTGCCAGACCTGGCGCTCTGTGGTAACTGCCCGCATATCGATCGACCCCCGCAGGGCGCCCTGTTGCCTCAGAATGACTGAGCAGCCGGCTCAGACCACGGCGATCCGGGTACGGTCGTTGTGGGGATGAGGCAGGATGGCCATGGTAATGCCATAAATGGACTGCAGAGTGTCCGGAGTCATCAACTGGTCCGGCGAGCCTTCGATAAGCAGCTGGCCGCTGTGCAGCGCGACCAGGTGGTCGCAGTAGGTGGCTGCCATATTGATGTCGTGCAGGACAACCACCACCCCCATATCCAGCTCGTTGCCCAGTTTTCGCACGAGCGACAGCACTTCTACCTGATGGGCCACATCCAGGGCGGAGGTGGGTTCGTCGAGCAACAGGTAGCGGGCGTTCTGGGCCAGCAGCATGGCCAGCCATACCCGTTGGCGCTCCCCGCCCGACAGTTCGTCCACACTCCGGTGAGCAAACCCTTCGGTATCGGTCAGAGCGATGGCCCTGTCCACTTGCTCGCGATCTTCTTTGGTGAACCGGCCCAGGGCACCGTGCCAGGGATAGCGCCCGAACTTTATCAGTTCCAGGGCGGTCAGCCCGTCAGTGGCAGGCGGCTGTTGGGGCAGGTAGGCAATCTGCCGTGCCAGGGGCCTGTCACCCCATTGGCGCAGCTCCTTATTTTCCAGGGATATGGTGCCGCTGGATGGTGAGAGCTGTCGCGCCAGAAGCTTCAGCAGCGTAGACTTGCCGGAGCCGTTATGGCCGATAAGCCCTACAACCTGACCGTGTCCGATACTCAGATCGATGGGGTGAAGCAGGGTTTTGCCCGGCAATCGGTAGCTGACGGCGTCAAGTCTGAACATAGGGCGGGGCCCCCGGAGTGGCATGTTGGGGTTGATCGTTCGGTGGGCAGATGTCGGGATACTAACACAAACAGTAATGAGTCTCAATAACTTCAGGACCTGGCAATCCTTGTGTTATCAACGGGGCATCCGGTACATCCGGAACAGGAAATAGCCGCCACCGATCAGCGTAGCCACCAACCCTGCCGGCAGTTCGTAGGGATAGACCAGCGACCGGGCCAGCCAGTCCGCCCAGAGCATGAGCAGGCTGCCGATCACGAAGGCTGCTATCAGCTGGGGCAGAGCCCGTTGGTAACCCAGTAGTCGTGCGAGATGTGGCGCCATCAGCCCAACGAAAGACAGCGGCCCCACCACCAGCGTGGCCGCTGCGGTCATCAGGGCCGCCAGCAGCAGAAGCAGCAGTCGCACCGAAGCCAGGGGCAGACCCAGCGAGCTGGCGGCGCTGTCCCCCAGCGGCATCAGGTCGAGCCAGCGGCTGGCCAGCAGGGCAGCCAGAGCCAGCAAAGGGGTCATGACCATCAGTGCCAGGGCGTCGGTCCGACCGGATAGCCAGGTCGACCCGGACAACCAGTTCAGTAGTACGACCGCTTGGGCGTCCCCCATGGCCAATACCATCCGGATACCCGCATCCAGCAGAGCCGATACTGCGATACCACCGAGCAACAGGCGCTGGGGTGAAAACCCGCTGCGCCGGCCCAGCGCCAGCAGGGCGAGCAGCACCAGTGTGCCGCCGAGGCCGCCAGCCAGCATTTGCAGGGTGCGGCTTCCGGCACCAATGGTCAGCACCAGTAACACCATGCCCATGGCGGCACCGGTGCTGATGCCGAGCAGCTCGGGGCTGGCCATGGGATTACGGGTCAGGCGCTGCACGATCACACCGGCCCCGGCCAGTAGGGCGCCCGCCAGCAGGGCCGTGGTCATCCGCGGCAGCCGCATGGCCAGGATGGCTGTCTCGCTGCCGGGCAGAGTCCATTGCCAGCCCTGCCAGGTGGGGCCCAGGGTCAGGGTAATGACCAGGCTGGCGACAGCGACGATGGCCAGGGCGATCACACCGGACAGCGAAAATCCGCGACGGGACGGGGCCATGGGAGCCGCCTGGGCCGAAGGCGGCGGCATCAGGCGATGACGGGTGAGCACCCACAGCAGTACTGGTCCACCGATCAGCGCGGTAGCTGCGCCGGTAGGAAATAGCAGGTGGCCAAATGCCAGGGTCAGCTGCTGGGCCAGTCCATCGGCCACCAGGCACAGCAAGGCCCCGGTGAGGGCGCTGCCCAGCAGGCGCTGCCTCAGGGTCCGCGCTCCCAGCATGCGCACGATCGCCGGTGCGGCCAGGCCGATAAATCCCACCACGCCAACATGGCTGACCGTCAGTGCCGTCAGGTATACCGCCAGCGCCAGTGCCAGGATGCGGGTCAGGCCGGGTGACAGCCCCAGGGAACGGACGCCTTCGGTGCCCAGGTCCAGGGTCTGTAGTGGTCGCCAGAGTATCAGTACGATGCCGCCAATCAGCAGCAGCCGGGGCAGCAACGACAGCGTACTGCCCCAGTCATTCTGGCTGAGCTCACCAGCGCCCCAGATAAACAGCCCGGCGAGTTGCTCCTGATTGAATAACAGGACCAGGGTATTGATGGCGCCGAGGTACAGGCTGATGATCAGGCCACACAGCGTCAGGGTCAAAGGGTCGAACCCGCGCCTTGCCCCCATCAGTAACACCAGCCCTAACGCGCCCAGTCCACCGGCCATGGCCCAGGCTTCGCGCCACGCCAGCAGGCCCGGTGCCAGCAGCATCACCAGCCCCAGCGCCAGTTGGGCGCCAGCCGCCACCCCGAGTGTTGTGGGCGCCGCAAGCGGATTGCGCAGCACCTGCTGTACCAGGGTGCCGGCGAAGCCAAGGGCGGCACCGGTCAGCAATGCCATCGTCAGCCGGGGTAACAGGGTGAAATGGAGTATCGCCTGCTCGAACGTAGCCGAGACAGACAGCAGCATGGCTCCCGGCAGGCGAACCAGGTTATCGGGGCTGGTCGCGGGGGAGAGCAGTATCCCTGCCACCAACAGTACCAGTGTTGTCAGTACCAGCCTTGCCCGGGGCTGGCGGAATTCGGCGGCACTCATGGTAATAGCTCTTCAGTGGTGGATATCAGCTGGTCGGCCAGCATCTGTGCCATGCGGGGCACACTGACAACGCCACCAAAGGTCCAGACCGGGCCGATACCGGTCATGCGTCCGCTTCTGGCCATGGGCAGCCAGGGCCAGAGGTCGCTGGACTGTAACCGTTGCTGGTCGGCTTCCGGCCAGGGTTCGATATAGATCAGCCAGGCGTCAGGGTGGCCGCGAAGGTCCGCCAGCGTACCCGGGGTGAAGCCCCAGAGGTTGGTGGGTCTTTGCCAGACATTGTGCAGCCCGGCCTGCTCCAGTGCCTGGTCCAGCATGGAGTTGTTGCCGTGGATACGGAGCCTCCGGTCGTCCAGAAAACGTACGAGGAAGGCGGGCTGGCCGGCCAGTCCGGCATCGGCCAGCCGCTGCCGGGTCCGGGCCAGGTTCTGTTCGGCCCCGGCAATGATGTCGTGGGCCCGGTCCTCCCGGTCCAGTACCTTGCCCAGGGTAACCAGATGCTGCCGGGCACGGTCCCATGGATTACTGCCGGCCTCATACGTGGTCTGCACCAGGGTGGGGGCAATGGTTTCAAGGGCGGGCACGGCGGCCATCAGGTGCCCCGATACCAGAATCAGGTCTGGCTTCAAGGCGCGAATGGCCTCCAGGTTCGGCGCCTGTCGGCGGCCGACCGACTTCACCGAGTCGGGCATGGGCGGCTCAGCCACCCATTGCCGGTAGCCCTCGGTTTCAGCCACGCCGACGGGTTCTACGCCGAGGGCCAGCAGGTGTTCCGCCAGCCACCAGTTCAGTGCCACGACCCGTTGCGGGGTCTGCTCCAGGCGCAGCTCACCCCCATCATGTCTGACCACGACACCGGCGTTGGCTGAAAAACCAAGCGCCATCAGTAACAGAACCCCCACCGCAGGCCCCGGTCGCTTGCCGGTCAGCATGCCATTAATAGTCCACGGAGTAAGTCAGGGCGTAGGTCCGGCCCTGACCCCTGAAGTCGAACAGTTCCTCGAAACCGTAGAACAGTTGCGCCCGCTGGCCCCAGACCGTGTCGTACTGCTTGTCCAGCAGGTTGGTAACCGCGAAGTTCAGGCGGCCAACGGGCAGTTGCCGCGATGCCATCAGGTCGAAAGTGGTGTAACCGTCGATCTCGTCACCGGCATCGTCATCAATGTCGAACGCTTTAGACCCCTGCAGGCGTACCGAATTCAGGTTGTCCTGCCAGCGAACAAACGCGGTGGCGTTCGGAAGACTGGCGGCGGTGACGACATTTTTGGTCCAGTCGCCGTCCTGGTCCTCGACTTCCGAGCGGACGTAATGGCCGGTGCCGCCCAGTGACCAGTGGTTGGTTGCGCGCCAGGTAATGGCGCCTTCCACGCCATAATCCCGGGACTTATTGTCTTCCACGTCGACTGTGAGTGTGGTGCGGTTGGTGACCGCTTCCTTGTCGGACCAGGTGTAGTAGGCAGCAACCTGGGCATCCCAGCGGGCCTGATAGGTACGCCAGCCGATTTCGACCTGATGGGTTTTGAGCCCCGGTATTGGGTTGTCGTCGATATTCAGCGCGTCCGTCAGCACATGGCGTCCGCCCTGCAGGTCATAGTTGCCGCGACCGGAAACCTTGCCCGGATCCGGAATTTCAAAGCCCTGGCTGACGTTCGTCCAGATCTGGTGATCATCGGTGAGGTTATAGATGGCGCCAGCGTTCAGCAGGGTGACGTCATAGTCGTTTTCACCGCCGGGAATCGCATCGGCCCCAGTGACCAGCCCGCGCCCGGCTTCGACCGCTTGTTGCGTGCCCACAAAATCGTCCATCTTGAGGCGGGCATAACGTTGGCGAATGCCGGCATTAAGCTGGAGCCTGTCGGTCACGTCCCACTCTGCCTGCAGCAAGGCAGCGATACCTTCAACCCGATAGTCCGGGTAGCGGTCCACGGTGAACTCTTCGTCAAACACCAGGCCGCCGCTGGGCAATGAGGTGGTGTTGTCAAAGATCATCTGCGATGCCGAGAAGTCTTCCTGGTCCAGGTCGATGCCGTAGTTGAGCCTGACACTTCCGAAATCCTTGGCCAGCAGGCCCTTGATGAAGTACTGCCGGGTCTCCTGGCTGGAGGCACCGAAGTAGCTCTGGGGCAGGGTCGCCCGCTGATAGGGGTAGGGGTGAAAAGCCGAATCCTCGTTACGCATGGACGCCTGCAGGTAGGCAGTCTGCCCGAGAAAATCCCGATGCTGGTAGGACAGGTTGAGCATGTAGCGGTCGGTCTCAGGGTCCCGGTCACTGGAAAAACCGTCACGGATCTCAGGGTTGTTGATTTCTGTCAGGAAGGGGCCCAGCCAGACGCCTTCATCACCTTCATAACGGGAGCGGTACAGTTGTGCTGTCAGATCAAGGCTCTGGTTGTCATCGATGCGGACCTGGGTGCTACCCAGCACGTCGACGCTGCGGTTGTATTGCAGGTCAGTCTGGGAGATGTCCGGCATGATGCGTTCGCCGTCACCGTCGTACATGGCGCCATTGTCCTGGATCGCAATCGCCATACGCCCGCTGACGGTTTCGTTGCCCCCGGCGATGGACTGGCCCACCCGGAAGGACCGGTCTTCGGTGTTGTTGAAACCGCTGGAAGCGCCCAGTTCGGTGCTGAACTGCGGACCCCCCTGCTGGCCTTTTCTGGTGATGATGTTGACGATCCCGCCAGTGCTGCCGCCGCCGTAGATTGCCGTCGCGCCGGAAAGCACCTCAATCCGTGCCACGTTGAAGGGATCGATGGAATCAAACTGGCGACTCAGTCCCCGTGAGCCGTTAAGGGAAACACCGTCAATCATGACCAGTACGCTCCGTCCGCGCATATTCTGGCCGAAGTTGGTGCGGGTTTCAGGTGCCAGGTCCATGCCCGGTACCAGCTTGCCGATAACGGTTTTCAGGTCCTGTCCTGAGTGGAGCTGTTGTTCCAGCTCTTCGCCTTCCAACACCCAGACGGTCCCAGGTATCTGGCTGATCTGCGCCGGAGCACGGCTGCCAACAACGACCAGCGCATCCAGCGACCCGGGGGCGGCGTGCAGGGTGAGGGGCGCAGCGACCACCAGCGACACAAGGGTTCGTTGTGCAATTATTCGTACCAGCATCCGGTGCATCTCCTTTATAGTCAGGGCGCAAATATAAATGATTATCAGAAGGATTCAATCGTCCGATTTTTTGTTGTCGATGATATGGAAGATGCGTCGCATTTCGGCCCTTGCACCCGGCTGGCCCAGCTCAGCGGCATGCTGTGTTCTGCGACCGGGTAACGGGTCTTACCAAGCAGATGGTTGACGATTACAGCGGACCGCCAGCTCATCAGGCTGAGCTGGGAGTCGGCAATGCCATGACTCAGGCGGCCCTGATTGACGGTGTAGATGGTCCGGTTTTCGGGGCCGTCCCAGTGCAGGTTGAACGCTCGGCCGAGGCACGGCTGGCCCCTGGTGTCACGGTTCAGTCGGTCTCCCAGAGGTGTCAGGCAGGGTGGCAGGCCATGGTCGAACCCCGTGCATAGCAGCAGCTGGTCAGCCTGGTGTTCTTCGAACTGGTCATCCAGACGGTTGCGGGTGAGCAGGGTCATCGGTGTACCGTCAGTAACGGCATAGAGGGCCCGGCCCGGAAGCAGCTCGGGAACCGCACGCCCAGGCTGCTCCAGCGGGTATTCGTAGAGCCGTTGGTACAGGGCTTTGAGGGTGTCCGGGGAAATGCCGTCGGAGGCAAGTTTCTGGTAACGCACCAGCTCCCGACGACGCTGCTCCGGCAGGCCATGGAAGGTACTGACATACCCTGGCGTGAAATACAGGTTGGTGAAGGGCGTCTCGTCCAGGGGCTCGAAGTTAGGACGGCGGGAGATCCAGCGGATACTGGCGGGTTCGCCCCAGAGCCCGTCCATCAGGCCGAGCAATACCTCCGCACCAGACTGGCCGCCACCAATAATGGCCAGGTGCTGGCCGGTAAAGTCGTGGGGCTTGTCCATCAGGTGAATGCAGTGCAGGCGCCGGTGTTCGTCCACCGGTTCGCATGCTGGCGGCACATGAGGGCGAATACCGGTACCTATGCACAGGTTGCGGCTGAACACCGGTGGTCGCTGTTGACGGAACGACAGCCGGAAAAGACCATCCTCGAAATCGACCGACTCCACAGCCTGGTCGAAGTGCAGGTGGGGTAACTGGCGGGCAACCCATCCCAGGTAGTCGGCGAATTCCCGCCGGCTGATGGCCGGCATGTCCGCACTGAGAAAAGGATAGAAGCGTCCTTGCTGCACCAGATAGTTAAGGAAGGTGTACGGGTTGCAGGGATCAGCCCCGGTCACCAGGTCCTTCAGGCAGGAGGTCTGCAGTCGCGCGCCGGGCAGCTGCATGCCCGGGTGCCAGTCGAACGCTGGCTTACTGTCGAAAAAGGCGGTGTTAATGCGGGGGTGCTGATCCAGCAGGGCTGCCACGCTCAGGTTGAACGGGCCGATACCGATACCGGCAAGATCCAGAATGTCCTTACTCATGGCATATCTCCGGGGACAGGTGATAGAGGGGGTTCAGCGGGTTGCGCAGTTCCGGCCCCAGGGCCGGGGTTGGCCGGGCGGCGTTGTCGCTGTAGCCAAGGCGAAATCGCACCCGGTTCAGGCAGACGCGTTCCATGGCTGGCCGGAGCAGATCAAAGCGGGCAAAGGCCGGGGCCAGCTCCGGGTGGTCCTGCTGATAGCGGTGCAGGCACTGATACAGCAGCTGGTAGAAGCGGGTTTCCGGCAGACCCAGGTGTTCCTCCATCAGTGGCGACAGAAAACGCAGGCTGGTAACCAGATGCCCGGTGTACAGGTCGTGGAGCAGATGCGCGGCGGGCAGGCGTGGCAGTTGCTCTGCCAGCAAGGCAGGCATGCCGGCCTGCAGCGGCGCGTCGCCGTCTTCCAGCCGCAGGTCGCCGTGGAAGTCCTTGATAACAACCCTGTTCGGGCGGTACTGATGAAAAATCACCCCCAGGTTCTGGCCATGGGCCACAAGCCCCACGCCATAACGGCACAGCAGGTGGTACAAGGGCAGGGTGACGCACTCAAACAGTTGCGTTAGCCAACGCTCCACGGGCCAGCCGGAGCGTCGGATGATCTCTTTCACCAGAGGGATGCCAGAGGCATCAGACTGCATCAGCACCGCGAAGATCCAGCCCTGTTCGCCCTCGTCCAGTTTGCTGGCCAGGCTTTCCCGCCAGACTGCGCCCAGCATTTCACGGTAGCGGTAAGGCGTGGCGCTGACCTGTTGCTGGTGCGGATGGGGCAGGTGCAGGCCGCCCAGCTCCTGTTGCACCGTGAGGCCGCGATCTGCCAGCAGGGCGTCCTGGCTGGCAACATCCGCCAGCCAGCGGGAAAGCGCTGGCGCCCAGGCCATGGGTTCCGGTGGAATGCCCCGGTAACATGAGGTGTTCAGAATGGTCAGCGAGAGCTTCAGGTCGCAGCGATCGGGCTCATCCACATTGGACAGGGTGCGGATGGACTGCTGGGGCTGCCAGGCAACGTCGGTTTCCCCTAGGTCCACCAGGGTGCTGGCCTGTAGCTGGGCGGCGTACTGGGACTGGATAAACTGTTGCCATTGCCAGGGATGTACCGGCAACAGCTGCCAGTCTGGCGATGTCATATAGGATGCCAGGCGCTGGCTCTCGTCCGGGGTCAGGCACTGCTCTGGCGCCGGATTGCCAAAGCTGCGGATTCCGGTTGCCCGGTGGGCGGCCAGCCAGCGAAGCCGGATCGGCTGGCCGGCTTCGGGGCTGTACTGGTTCAGCGCGTCCTGCCCCCAACCCAGGCGGCCACGGTTAGCCAGTATCTTGGGGTGACCGTCCAGCAGGCCTTCCAGCCCGGCGGCGGGCAGATTCAGTAGTTGTGCAGCGCTCTTTCCGCTCAGCTTTTGCTGACGCAGGAGGTCGCCGGCAAGGGTGCTGTTGAGCTCTTCGAGGAAGTTACCCAGGGTGATATCCGTCATCGCGAAGGCATCACGACAGTCCAGCGCCAGCTGAATGGCATCATGGAACGGGTATTCGTTCCGGCGAAGGGAGTCCGGCCGTATCCAGAGATAGTCCCAGAGGGTACGCCGGGCCTCGAAACGATAGATGTGCGACCGGGTATTCAGCCGGTAAAGTCCTGCGCCATGCCCGGTTTGGCCTTCACGGACCGGTTGCAGCAGACCTTCCCAGGCACATTCGGCCAGGATACGGGCGATCAGTCGACGGTTAACGGTTTGCCAGTGGGTGGTGACTTCCATGGGATGCGTCCCTGTCGGTTACAGGCGGGTGTCGGTGAAGAAACGCTCCCGGGGGTTGCAGAGCAGTGCGGCACGCTTGTGGGGAAAACTGAACTCGCCACGGTGTTCCCAGCTGGTTGTACGGAGGTATCGCAGCATGGCCTTGTTATCCGCCCGGGGTTCGCCCCAGAGGTTGCGGGTCCGGGGTTCCGCCAGGAACAGGAAGTGACTGACCGCGTTAAGCCAGTGAACGGTCTGCTTTTCACCCAGAAACCGCCGTTCGCCGATCAGTACGTGCATGCCCTGGTCGTGGGGATGAGCATCGCAATAGGGCGCCAGCTGGTCTTCCGCCACGTAGTAGGTCTCGAAATAGCCTACGGCCTCACCGTTCGCTTCCAGGATTAGCGGCGACGAATGGGGATCGGCGCGACGGTCTTCCAGCATGGCGTCGAGGCGTTCACGGCTCCAGGGATATTCCCAGAACCGTGCTGCCCAGGGGTCGTTCTGCCAGCGGTGGAAGCGTTCGCCGTCCGCAGCGACGGTGGCCCGGCGCAGACTAACGGTGCCACCCAACGCCGGCACCTGTCGCCGGTAAAGCACCTGATCGCCCAGAACCGGGCGTCGGGGATGAGAGGTGTCGCCGGTGGTTAGCCATTGTTCGGGCATCACCGGCCACAGGGCGGGGTCCAGCCAGTGTTCGCGGATCTGGTAGAAGGCGCACCGATGAATGGCCCGGCCACCAGTGGTGTCCTGCCAAGCTGGGTGATCAGCCGTAAAAAAACCGGTGACCGGGCTGCACAGTGCCAGTTCATCGACACCCAGATGATAGAAAAGCGTATCCAGTAGTTGGTGGCTGAGGGTCTGGTCAGGCACGGGGCCTTCTGCGTCAGAAATATGCGCCTCCCGGGGCGACGGTTGTTCCAGCCGGAACTGCCAGCTCTGTCCGTCCCGGGTCAGCCGCAGTTGCCGGCTATCTGAAGTGGCTGCCAGTTCAATGGGTAAAAAGTGCTGCATTCTGGGTTTTCCTGTCCTTGGTAAGTGTCTGCCTGGTTGAGATCAGCGGGTTAGGCATGGGGTGGTAGATGGATTCAAGATCGTCGAGGGTGTTTTCGTTCAGGGCTCGCAGGGAGCAGATGAAGTTGTTCTTGGCATGAAGTGTGGGGCTCTCCAGCAGGTAGTGGAGTGCGCCGGGGTCTGTTGGTGATTCCGCCAGCCGTTGTTGCAGCCATTGGCGAAGCTGCTGCCAGAGGTGTCGTTCAGGGCAGAGCCCGGCTGCTGCCAGCGACGTGATCACATTGAAGGTGCTGTTGATAAACAGGTAGTAACAGAACAGCCGTACGGCCAGGGCGTCCGGTAACTCGTTGTGACTGTTTTCAACCCTGGCAGCGAGCCCGGGGCCGAAGCATTGATGAGCCAGCGCGGAGAACCCGGTACCCTGGCAATCCCGGAACCAGGCCGCCACTGGCCGGAAGTGTTCGTCCAGCCTCAGGATGAGGTTCTGCTGGTGGGCGCCGAACAACAGGCCGAGGTTACCCTGGGCGTCCAGAAGGGGTTTTACCGCCAGTTCCAGGTAGCTGTGGAACCATGCCCGGGTGCCGGGTTCTCCGACCCGCCGGTTATGCAGGCAGGTCCCGAGCCGGGAAAGGCCGGTGGCGGGGTCATCCTGTAACAGGCTGGCCAGCAGCTCGCAGTTGCCGGCGCCAGGCCCCTGAAACGGGTTTTCCCTGAAGACCAGGGTGGTCTCCGGCAGTGGCTGTCCCGCCGGGTTGCGGATGGCGGTGGCAATGGGCTCACCCAATACGGTGAAGCGGGGATGCCTGGCCTGCCACTGTTTCGCCGGTGGTGTTTTCAGCAGGTCCGCCAGCGCCGGGCCCCGCACAGCCTCTTCGGGTTGCAGGTGGCGCAGTGAGTTGGTGATTCGTACAGACAGAGAAAACTTCAGCATCCAGTCCGTATCACCCGACCAGATGCCCCGCAGGGAAGACGTCGCCCGCCAGGGCAGGGCTCCCAGTCCCAGGCTACGCAAGCGGCCTTGTGCCTGAAGGGTTTTCAGGTCCGGATGTGCCTGCCAGTGACGGTGCTGGAACGGGTGGCAGGGAATCACCCGGTGGCCGGCAGCCCGGGCTTCGGCGGCGGCTGCGTTCAGGTCTGCGGATTCCTGTCTGAGTAACCCATCGACCGCCTGATCCAGGGTCGACGCCGACGACTCGTGGCACTGCAGGCTCTCGGCCTCTACCGAATACCAGATCAGCGGGAACTCACCGCCATACTCCGGTGCGAACGCCAGGGCTTCTTCACCACTCATATTGCCGCGATCCTTGGGGCAGGGGTGGATGGAGTGCCCATTCACAAGGTTCTGTTCGGAATCGATAAAACGCTGTGGCAATGACATGGCCTGATGTTGGCGTTCCGCCCGGCAGGCCCGGGCTGTTTGAAGGTTTTCCTGGCTGCGCTGGACCCGGTAGCGGAAGCTTTCCCGGCTTATTCGTGACGAAAGGGCCCGCAGGGCAGGCAGGGCGAGGGTCCAGGCAACCGCGTCCGGAAAGGCGACCGGGCGTGGACCATCGCCCTCATCAAGCAGCACTTCGGCGCCCAGCACGTGGCGGCCACCGAGGCTTCGGAACCGGCAAGGGACATGCAGACTGGACCCGAATTCGGGGTGGTGGAAGACGAACTCCTGTTGGCGGGGGTTCCACACCCAGTCCCCGGTTTCCCGAAGCAGGGCGTTGAAATAGGCGTTTATGGAAGGGTCAGATTTCACCCCTGATTGCGTCATGACCAGCTCCTTGTCCGCTTGGCATTGCGAAGCATCCTGAATTAAATGATAATGATTCGCAATACGTTTATCGTATAAAAAAATTAACAAGGAGTAAGGATGATCTTGCGAGGAAGGGAGGCCTGGGGTCCGGTGGTCATGATGGGCCTGCTGCAATCAGCATTGATAACTTCTTTGCCATGGCTGATTGAGCGCACTGGGGTGTCGGCCGGGGTGTGGTCAGTGATTTTTTCGGTGGGAATGTTGCCGGTTTTACTGGTGGCCCCCTGGTGGGGGCGGTTGGTGGACCGACAGGGCGCCGGCAGGGTTTCGCGGCTGTCGGTGTTGCTGGTGCTGGCAGGCTTTACGTTGATGCTCAGTGTTCTGGTGTTGGGTATCAGGGGCGAGGTTGCTGTTTTTTGCCTGGTGCTGGCCCGGCTTGTCCATGGGGTGGGGGCTGGCGGGGTATTCCCGGCTGCGCAACGGCTGGCGGTGGCCGATGCGTCGCCAGAACAGTGGAGCTATCGTCTGTCCAGATTACTGGTGGCGGTACATGCCGGTCGTCTTGCAGGTCCGGCTCTGGTTATCCTGGCGGCCTGGTTCCAGATGATTACCGTATTGGTGATGGCCGGCTTGCTGGCTCTGTTGCTGACGATCACACAGCTACAGTCGTTCCCTTCGACAACGGCCCCGGCCAGGGAGCTTGCGGGTCGGCCTGCTAGCCTGCCATGGGGCACAGGCTGGCCCCTGTACCTGGTTGCGGTGGTGGTGACTGGCTGGGTAGGGGCGCTGCAGTTTGTGCTGGGGCCAGTGCTGACGCGAATGACCGGGGTGTCGGCGGAGACCGGGTCATCCCTGACCGCTGTCGCCCTGGTGCTGGGCTCCCTGATCGGCCTGGTGTCTGGCCCGCTGATTCATGCCCGGGTGCGTGGTGCAGCCCTGATGCTGATCTGGAGCAGTGCATTATTGGGGGCAGGGGTGGTGCTGGGCACCGCCGCTTCAGTAGCTGGGGTATACCTGGGTGTCAGCCTCATGGCGCTGGGCGCCGCGGTATTGACACCCTGGTATGGCAGCCGCTTACGCCAGCACCAGCCGGAGGCCCAGGGGGAGGTGTCTGGCCGGCTTACCAGTCTTCATACTCTCGGGTACATCGCCGGAACTCTGGCGGGAGGCTGGCTGTTTGAAACCTTTCCTGAGCAGGCGTTGACGGTTTTTCTTTTCCCTGCACCCGTGCTGACCCTGCTGGCGCTGTGGGCGGGCCGGGTTAGTGGCAGGGATCATACAGCCGGCTGACCAATACCGGCACAGCAGTTTCCACGCGCAGAATCCGGGGGCCGAGGTGAACGTCGTCACAGCCGGCTTCCATCAGCTTGTCCACTTCGTAGGGAATAAACCCGCCTTCGGGACCAATACACAAGGTCGCGGGCCGGTTCAGGTTGACGGGACAGGGCGTGGCGCTGCCCGGATGCGCCACCAGCCCGGGCCGCTCGGCCAGGAGCGCCGGTAGCTCGTCCTCCACAAATGGCTTGAACCGCTTGCGAATGTGGACTTGCGGCATCAGGGTGTCCATGGCCTGTTCCAGGCCGAGGCTAAGATTCTCCCGCAAAGCATCGGGTTCCAGCCAGGGGGTCTGCCAGAAGCTCTTTTCCACCTTGTAGCTGTTGATCAGCCAGATGTCTTTTACGCCCAGAGCAGCTACGGTCTGCAGTACGCGACGGAACATCTTGGGCCGGGGCATGGCCAGGATCAGCGTCAGGGGTAGGGGCGGCGGCGGGGGCTGATTCAGGGTGAAGGTCAGTTCAACGGCATCGTCACTGAGGCGTGTAACAATACCTGTGCCCATGTCCCCGTTTTCCAGCCCAACGGGAAGCGTGTCCCCTTCCTGTATGCGCACCACCGTCAGCAGGTGCTCCCGCCGGCGGCCGGTCAACCGGGCCGAATGCTCACCGGTTACATCCTGCTGGGAGAGCAACGCCAGATTCATGGGTTTTCGGCGTATTCGTCATCCGGCCGGTGTCGGACCGCCACGCGACCGAACAGAATGCCTATTTCAAACAGCAGCCACATGGGTACCGCCAGCAACGTTTGCGAAATCACATCGGGCGGTGTCAGCAACATACCGACAACAAAACAGCCCACCACAACGTAGGGCCGTTTCTCGACAAGATCCTGGGGGGTGGTCGCGCCGGACAGAATCAGCAGAATCGTGGCAATGGGGATTTCAAACGCCACGCCAAAGGCAAAGAACATCTTCAGCACGAAGTTCAGATAGCTGGTGATGTCAGGGAGTTCCACAATACCTTCGGGGCCAATAGCCGTGAAAAAGCCAAATACCAGCGGGAATACCACGTAATAAGCGAACACAGCACCCAGATAGAACAGTAGTATGGATGAGAACAGGATCGGGAACGCCAGCCTCTTCTCATGGGCATAGAGCCCCGGTGCAACAAACGCCCATAGCTGATAAAGAATCATCGGGATGGCGACGAACACCGCCAGCACCAGCGCCAGCTTCATGGGAGCAAAGAAAGTTGCCGTAATATCCGTGGCGATCATGGTCTGGCCCACTGGCAGCAGTTCCAGCAGGGGGCCGGCAAGAATCAGATAGAGTTCGTTGCGGAACGGAAAGAGCACCAGAAAGCACACCAACACGGCGAGCACCATCTTCAGCAGACGGTTGCGCAATTCAAGCAGGTGGGCGATCAGGGGCATTTCCTGCTGGTCTTCAGGTGGCAGTTGCCCCGGAGAGGGTGAACTCATGAATGGCGTTCCGGTTTTTCGTCTGGCGGGGGTGCGGTCACGGATGCGCTGCCGGCGTCGGTATCGTCATCCGCTTTCGCCGGTTTCGGCGCCTGCTTGTCGGAGACGATCATTTTTTCGTACTCTTTCGCCTCATCGAGGGCGCTGCGTACGCTTTTCTCCACGTCTTCCAGACCAATGTCGCCGGCTTTACGGAGCTCCTTGCGGAGTTCATCCACCTTGAGCTGACGGTCCAGTTCGGTAGTGAGCTGGCTCATCATGCGACGGGCGTTACCGACCCACCGGCCTGCGGTACGCGCTGCATCAGGCAATCGTTCCGGCCCCAATACAATCAGGGCAATAACAGCGCAGACCACCAGCTCAAGAAAGCCGATATCGAACATGCGACGGTAGCTCAGCTATGGGTTTTTTCGTCGGTTTTTTCGGCACTGGTGCTGTAAGCAGCCGGTTCGTCACTCTTTTCCAGAGAGTCGGTACTGGCTGGACGCTGACCGTCGTCATCTTCCATGGACTTTTTAAAGCCCCGGATGGCGCCACCCAGGTCCGTTCCGATATTGCGCAGCTTCTTGGTTCCGAACAACAGAATGACAATGCCCAGAACGATCAGAAGTTGCCAGATACTAATGCCCATCACTCAGAACCCCTCAGGTTATTTGGTACAGGTTAATTGTACGCCAACCGCACGCGGAACCAACACCCCTAAAGAAGTACTCCGCTGGCGAATCAGGAATCCTGCCGGCTGGCTTTCTCGGCCAGGCCCGACAGGTCAAAGCGTCGGTTCAGCTCTGCAAGAATAGCATCGGGGCCCAGATCAAACCGTGACAGCATGACCAGTGTATGGAACCAGAGGTCGGCGGTCTCGTAGATCAGGTCGTCGGTATTGCCCGATTGTTCAGCATCCTTGGCGGCGATTACTGTCTCCGTGCACTCTTCTCCTACTTTTTCGAGGATCTTGTTCAGCCCCCTGGCGTGGAGACTCGCCACATAGGAACTGTCCGGGTCGGCGGCCTTGCGGGCTTCCAGCACCTGGCTGAGCTGCTCCAGTACGTTATTCATGGCTGTGACCTCCGGTGCCGTAAATCTGTTTCGGGTCTTTCAGAACGGGGTCGGCGGTCACCCACCGGCCATTTTCCAGGTGCTGATAAAAGCAGCTGCGACGGCCGGTGTGGCAGGCGATGCCGCCAAGCTGTTCGACCTTCAGCAGAATGACGTCCTCATCGCAGTCCAGGCGGATCTCCCGGACCTGCTGAAAATGGCCGGAGCTTTCTCCCTTACGCCAGAGCTGCTGCCGGGAGCGGGACCAGTATACGGCCTGCTGCTCCTGCGCGGTCAGTGCCAGGGATTCGCGGTTCATCCAGGCCATCATCAGGATATCGCCGGATTCTGCATCCTGGGCAATGGCGGGGATCAGCCCGTTGTCATCCCAGCGAATGGCGTCCAGCCAGTCTGTGTCGGATATGCTAGTGGTTATGTCTTGCATTTTAATGACGTCGTAAGGGTAAGTTTGACAGGACGTGGCCGGTTACCGCCGTCCGGCCCGTGCTACCAGCCCGGCAGCGGCAGCGACCATGACCCAGCCGTACCAGGGCATTTCCTCCACCAGCGGCTCCAGCTGGCCCTGAGCGCTCAACACGGCGCCAGCCACCAGAACAGCCGCGAGTACCAGTCGGCGCCAACGGCGATCACGGCGTCGCGCGCGCTCCTCTTCGATAGCCAGTTCCAGGCGCACTGGCAGACCAGTGCCCGAATTGCGCAACTGCACCAGCGTGTCGTGGATCAGTTGCGGCATTTCCGGCGACTGTTCCAGCCACGATGGCAGCCGCGACTGCAGCGTTCGCAGCAGACCTGACGGGCCGATACGCTGGCGCATCCAGTTTTCCAGATAGGGCTGTGCCGTGCTCCACAGATCAAGGTCCGGATAGAGCTGACGCCCAAGACCTTCCACGTTCAGCAGGGTCTTCTGTAGCAGCACCAGTTGCGGCTGAACTTCCATATTGAAGCGGCGCGCCGTCTGGAACAGGCGTAGCAGGAAGTGCCCGAAGGAAATGTCCTTTAATGGCCGCTCAAAAATTGGCTCGCAAACGGTACGAATGGCCGCTTCGAACTCATTGACCCGGGTTTCAGGTGGAACCCAGCCTGACTGGACATGCAGTTCGGCTACCTGGCGGTAATCCCGCCGGAAAAACGCCAGCAGGTTGCGGGCGAGATAGCTCAGGTCATCCGGCGACAGGGTGCCAACAATGCCGAAGTCGATGGCGATATATCGCGGGTCAGCCGGGTCGCTGGCATCAACAAAGATGTTGCCAGGATGCATATCGGCGTGAAAAAAGCTGTCCCGGAAGACCTGGGTGAAGAAGATTTCGACGCCTTTTTCCGCCAGTACTTTCATATCGACGCCCGCCGCTTTCAGCGTCGCGATATCGGCAACGGGGATCCCGCTGATGCGTTCCATGACCAGTACGCGCCGGGCGGTGTAGTCCCAGTCGATGGTGGGGATGTAAATCAGCGGCGAGCCTTCAAAGTTGCGGCGTAGCTGGCTGGCGTTGGCGCCTTCCCGTTGCAGGTCCAGTTCGTCGTAGATGGTGATCTGATAGTCTTCCACCACCTGCACCGGGTGCAGACGACGGCCTTCTGACCAGTACTTTTCCAGCAGATGCGCCATAACGTACATCAGGGACAGGTCCTGATGAATCACCCGCTCGATGCCGGGTCGCACGACCTTGACTACCACTTCGCGGCCATCCGGCATGGTAGCGGCATGGACCTGAGCCACCGACGCTGAGGCCATCGGATCCCGGGAGAACTCCGCGAACAGCACATCCACCGGCTGACCAAGAGAGGTTTCTATGATGGTCCGGGCGGTGTCGCTGGAAAACGGCGGTACGTTATCCTGCAAGCGGCGCAGGGATTCCGCCATATCGTCCGGCAGCAGGTCACGACGGGTGGAGAGAATCTGCCCGAATTTGACGAACACCGGGCCGAGTTCTTCCAGGGCCAGCCGCAGGCGGTCACCACGGCTGTGCTTGCCCTTGGGAAAGAAATGCCAGGGCGCGAACAAGAAAAATATCTTTAGCGGGGCTGGCAGCTCGGCAATGGGCAGGTAAGTGTCCAGCCGGTATTTGCAGAACACCCAGTAGATGCGGAACAGGCGTTGCAGTCGGGTCACGATGTCTCCGTACCGGAAGAGTCAGGGTTGTCTCGGCCTGCAGCCTCAAGGCGGCTGATACGGGCGTCGAGACGCTCCGTTGCCAGATTCAGCTGGTCGATAGCCTCAAACGTGGGTTCCAGTTCCCGCCGTCCGGGCAGGGCACCGGTTTCCTCGTGAATGTACTCTTCAATACTGCCTGTCAGCGACGCCCGGGTCTGCTGGCTCCAGCGCACCGCCCGGCGAATCCTCTGGCTGATAAAATGAGCCGGTATCTCGCCGGTGTATTTTGCCAAGGCGGCTTCCCAGTCGGGGTCCAGTTGCGCCAGGGCCTGCTGGAACTGCTGGGCGAGACCGGTATCGCCTTCAACGATCAGCCGACCATCATGGATGGCAGATTCATCGCCCAGCGCCAGGGCCGCCATTGCCAGCGGGCGGCCCCGTATGACCAGCGCCGGACTTTCCGGTGTCAGGCCGGTCACAGCCACGCCCCGGTCGGTGGCCTGCATGCTGATGCTCATGTCCACTGGCCCATCGATCTGGAAGCACACCGGCCCTGCCAGCGCCCGCAACAGGGCGCGACGACCGGCGGGGTCCAGCTCCAGGACCTTGTTCAGGGCCCGTTCCAGGGTGCCGGTAATGGCAGCGTGCAGCGTCGGCATTCGTGACATCAGGGCTTGATTCCCACGTGAAGCGCGACAATGCCCCCGGTCATGTTGAAGTACCGGCAGTTGACCAGTCCCGCTGCCTCCATCATGCCCTTGAGAGTGTCCTGATCCGGATGCATGCGAATCGATTCGGCCAGGTAGCGGTAGCTTTCAGAGTCTCCCGCGAAAAGCTTGCCCATCAACGGAAGCGCGCTGAACGAGTAGGTGTCATAAGCCTTGCTGAGCAACGGGTTGGCGGGCTTTGAAAATTCCAGTATCAGCACCTTACCCCCAGGCTTGAGTACCCGGGCCATATCCCGCAGGGCCTGATCCTTGTCGGTCACATTGCGCAAGCCGAAGGCGATGCTGACCACGTTGAACGAATTGTCCGGAAAGGGCAGATGTTCGGCGTCGGCCTGAACATACTCGATATTCGAGGCGTAACCCCGGTCCGTCAGCCGGTCCCGGCCGACTCTCAACATGGAGTCGTTAATATCCGCCAGCACCACGCTGCCCGCAGGGCCCACCAGATCTGAAAACTTCATGGTGAGGTCACCGGTACCGCCGGCGATGTCCAGAACCCGCTGCCCCGGGCGAACACCACTGAGTTCGATGGTAAACCGCTTCCACAGGCGGTGAATGCCCATGGACATCAGGTCGTTCATCAGGTCGTACTTGCCGGCCACGGAATGGAACACATCGGCGACCTGACGGGCCTTCTGATTGCGCGGCACCTGCCGGTAGCCGAAGTGGGTGGTCTCGTCCTGTACCGCGCTGTCCGGTCCCGGGCTGTTCTGGCCCGGGTTGCTCGGGATGGAACTGGCCGGACCTGATTGCTGTTCGCTCATGGGGCATCCTGTAAAATCGGACTGTTGAGAGCCTGCTCCCGAGCAGAATAACCGTCGGGAAGGGTCGTACGGCTCCCTATTCTAGGCAACCTCCGGGCAAGTCTAAAGGTTTTTGCCCATCATTGGGCGAACCGGCACTGGTCTGTCGCCGATCAAGGCCATAAACTTGGGCGCAATTTTTTTATCGGAGATGGTTTTATCATGTCAGCCATAGATATTCATCGAGCCCATTCCCTGAACCACGCCCACGCCCGAGAAGCGGCTGAAAAGCTGGCACAGGACCTCTCACGCAAGTTTGATGTGGACTATGAGTGGGAAGACGACGTGCTGCGTTTCCACCGGTCGGGGGTCAAGGGGCATCTGGATATTTCACCGGATGAACTCCATGTACACCTGGAACTGGGCCTGATGCTCCGACCGTTTCGGGGCCGGATTGAAGAAGAGATCAATAAGCAGCTGGACATGATCATCAGCTAGATCGTCCTCTCCCTGCCGTTCACAGCGCCAGGATTACCCGGCGCTGTTGTCGTCCCGACCCCATCTGTCCCGAGTCTTTCCGCTGCCATACGGTTGCCTCCTGTGTCCCCAAAGTCTAAAAGTAACCTTATAGGCTTACATGCACACCCTGAGCAGGAGGAAAATTCCTGCTCCCATGGAGACGAGGTTATGAGCGACAGGATCGAGAAAGACAGCCTGGGTGAAGTCCGGGTACCCGTGGATGCCCTTTGGGGCGCCCAGACCCAGCGAGCCGTGGACAACTTCCCGATGAGCGGGCAGCCCATGCCGCCGGAATTTATCCGGGCGGTAGTGCTGGTCAAGAAGGCCGCTGCGGAAGCCAACCATCGTCTTGACCTGCTGGATGGCGACCGCTACGGCGCCATTACCTCTGCCTGTGACCGGGTATTGGAGGGCGGTCTGGAAGACCAGTTCCCGATAGACCGGTACCAGACCGGTTCCGGCACCAGCACCAACATGAATGTGAATGAAGTGCTGGCCCGGCTTGCCAGTTCGGGGCAACTGGAAGTGGATGCCAACGATCACGTCAATATGAGCCAGAGCTCCAACGACGTGATTCCCACAGCGATCCACGTCAGCTCCGTTATCGCCCTCCAGCACCAGGTACTGCCTGCCCTGACCCATTTGCAAGGGGTGATTTACGAGCGTGAAAACCTTCTTCTGAATCAGGTCAAGACTGGTCGTACTCACCTCATGGACGCCATGCCGGTCACGGTAGGGCAGGAGCTGCGAACCTGGCGTGAGCAGTTCGCCGCCGTTGGCCGGCGGCTGGAACAGAGCTGTGAAGAGCTGCTGGCAACGCCCCAGGGCGGTACTGCCGTGGGCACCGGCATCAATGCCGACAGCCGCTTCGCCGGGGAGTTCGCCAGAGTCATGCACCGGCTGACCGGCTACCGTTTCCGGGAGCTGGAGCACAAGTTCGTTGGGATCAGCGGGGTGGACGTTCCCGTTAACCTGTCCGCCCAGTACCGTGGCCTGGCCAGCGTGCTGATGAAAGTCGCCAACGACCTGCGGTGGATGAACAGCGGGCCGATCCATGGCCTGGGTGAGATTTCGCTGCAGGCGCTGCAGCCAGGCAGCTCCATCATGCCAGGCAAGGTCAACCCGGTGATTCCGGAAGCCGTGGCCATGGCAGCAGCACAGGTGATGGGGCTGGACGCTGCCAATGCGATTGCTGGCCAGTCCGGCAACTTCCAGCTCAACGTCATGTTGCCGCTGGTCGGCGCAAATCTGCTGGATATGGCGAAACTGCTGGCAAACAGTGCAAAGTTGATGGGAGATAACACCATCGCGACCTTCACGGTGAATGAGGCGACCCTGAACGAAGCCGTCGGCAAGAACCCGGTGCTGGTCACCGCACTGAACCCCGAAATCGGCTACGCCAAGGCCGCAGAAATCGCCAAGGAAGCCTATGCCAGCGGGCGCTCGATTATTGATGTGGCGGAAGAAAAGAGCGGTCTGAGCCGGGCGCGGCTCGAGCAGCTGCTGAACCCGGTGACACTCACCCGCGGCGGCATCGGACACTGATCGACGGAGAAACGACCCTCTATGATGACAGTCTGGCTGCTGTTGCTGCTGATTCTTGCCAACGGCGCGCCGGTCGTGGCGGCCCGGCTGTTACACCATCGATTCTCTGCCCCGGTCGATGGCGGTCTACGCTTCTGGGACGGGCGGCCCCTGCTGGGCAAAAGCAAGACCTGGCGAGGGCTGGTCAGTGGAACCCTGGCCTGTGCGCTGACTGCACCGTTACTGGGGTTCAGTGTGACTTTCGGCGTTGTGTTTGCGGCCCTGGCGCTGGCCGGAGATCTGCTCAGCAGCTTTATCAAGCGAAGGATGGCGCTGGAGTCCAGCGCCCGGGCGTCGGGGCTGGACCAGATCCCGGAAGCCCTGCTGCCGGTTGCCTGGGCCTGGTGGCTGCTGGCGTTTCCGTTCTGGCAGGCGGTAGGCGTCGTGCTGTTGTTCGTGGCGGGTAATATGCTGTTTTCGCCGCTGCTGTTCCGGTTGGGCATTCGTAAACAGCCCCACTGACCGGGCAGGCTTGTTTCAAAGCTCTACGGGCCGGCGGTCAGGCTCGTGCTGTCAGGGTATGAACGGTTACTTCGGGAGGGCAGTTCAGCCGGACATTCACTACCGAGGTCCCTGCGCCTGGTGAGGTGTAACCCTGCATCCCGTTGTGCTGCCAGTAACCCCGGCCCAGTGAGCGGGGACAATCCGCATCCAGGGTAATGGGTACGCCGCCGGGAAGGCAGATCTGACCGCCGTGGGTGTGCCCGCACAGAAATACATCGTAGCCAGCGTGGGCCGCTTCCCGCCATATTTCCGGAGTGTGGCTCAGCAGTATGGAGACCTCCTCCTCAGGGATATCATCGCCAGCCCGCTGCAGATTATGCACTTTGTAGAAGTGAGCATCATCAACCCCCGCGATATACAGCGACTGTCCGTCCCGGGTAATCGCGTGGTGTTCGTTTAACAACAACCGGTAACCCATGTCTTCCAGGGCCGGCACCATACGGATGCTGTCGTGGTTGCCCAGCACCGCCAGCGTATCCCCGCGGATTGCGGCACGCAGTTGCGCCATACCTTCCAGGGCTGCATCGATTGGCCCCCAGGTCAGTTTCCGGTAGTCACCGGTAAGTACGCACAGGTCGTACTCCAGCGGCTCCACTTGCCGGATCACGGCTTCCAGGTTGGCCGGATCCATATCCACATGCAGGTCGGTCAGGTGCAGAATGCGAAAGCCCTCAAACGCCGCCGGCAGCGATCGGACCGAAAAGGTGTGCTCAACGGTGCGCAGCCGCCGGCTGTTGCTCTGCCCGCGCCTGAGTAGTCCTGACAACCTGAGACAGGTGCTGATAAAGGTCGGAGCGTTATACAGGTTTTCCAGGTGAAATGAGCGCCGGTCCCGCCCCGTTACTTTCTGCTCGGCTTCCCGCTCGATACTGAGACGCTGCCGTGCATGAGTCGCACCCAGCCTGAGGCTGAGCCGGTACCTTAACCAGTCGTCGTCATCGGGTTCGGGGGCCTGTGCGTTCATATCGATGATCCTGCGGTTTGGCTATCATGAAGTACACGACAGTATGGTCGGACAGGCCCGGTCCGTAAACACGACGGATCTGTGCCAGAATGATTGAGGCCAAAGCCAGCCGTCGATGTGGGCTACGTTTCATTTGTCGGCGCGACCGGGTCACAACGCTAATTGGCGTAGCTGGAAATCACCGTACAAAGTTTACACAATGAGGCTGAAGTGGTTCAGCCAGAGGGGGAACCTTCACCCAGAGCGGCTGTCCACACTGCCTGAAGATGGAGGAAACAGGCGATGAGTATGACCTGCAGTGTTTCCGGGATGTCCATTCCGCGGAACCGTTTCCCGATGCCAGACCGTGACCTGGAGCCCGAGAGTGATGGTCGGCAGAAAGTGGTGCTGGCGGGCGGCTGCTTCTGGTGTGTTGAAGCCGTCTTTCTGACTCTCAACGGGGTACACGGAGTAGTATCGGGGTATTGTGGCGGCGACGCCCAGACCGCGAATTACGATGCGGTCTGTTCCGGGCAGACCGGCCACGCGGAAGCGGTGGAAATCGAGTACGACCCCGCCGTTATCAGTTATGGTGAGCTATTGCGGGTGTTTTTCTCGGTAGCTCATGATCCGACCCAGCTGGACCGCCAGGGTAATGACCGGGGGCCCCAGTACCGCTCCGCCATTTTTTACGCAACACCGGAGCAGCGCCAGGTGGCGGAGGAATATATCCGTCAGATTGACGAAGCCGGTGTTTTTGCCGACCCTGTGGTAACCCGCCTTGAGCCGCTTGAGGATTTTTATGTGGCCGAGGAGTACCATCAGAATTTCGCGGGGAAACATCCCCGGCAGCCCTATATCATGGCGGTCGCCGAGCCGAAACTGAAAAAAGTCAGGGAAGTCTATCCGGACAGGCTGAAAACAGTCTGAAGGGTTTCAGGTCAATCGGTCTCTGCAGCCGCCCACAGCGGAGGAATGTCCATGACCACATCTGCAGCAGGCTATGACTTGTCACCCCTGCCGTCGGAGGAAATTGACCGGCTGGCCGCCGGGCTAACGCCGGACGAGCGCGCGGTGATCCTGGACCACGGCACCGAGCGCCCGTTCTGCGGCACCCTGCTCGATAACAGGAAAGAAGGCGTTTACCACTGCCGCCTGTGCGATCTCCCATTGTTCAGTTCGTCTGCGAAATTTGACTCAGGCACTGGCTGGCCGAGCTTCTTCGAGCCCTTCGACAATGACCATATCCGTTACCTGGAAGACAGCAGTCTGGGGATGCGCCGAATCGAGGTCCGCTGCCCCCGCTGTGACAGTCATCTGGGACATGTTTTCCCGGACGGGCCTCCGCCCAGCGGGCAGCGTTACTGTCTGAACTCGGTCGCATTGAGGTTTCACGAGCGCTGAGTGGCCGGTTGAGGTGTCTGGTGAAACGGCTGTCCCTCATGGTTCAGACCCCAGTCACAAGTCGGACTGAGCCTGCCCGCAATTTGTGCCGCGACGGATCCGGGGCGCTATAATCATCGGCTTTTCATACTCCGATGGAGCCCCGCAGCCCGATGAG
>CAZHAY010000028.1:0-28431 GCA_964530545.1 uncultured Marinobacter sp. | reverse complement strand
CTAGACTTCGCATAATGTATATTATGTTAAATTGCGGTTGCTAAGCATGAGGGCCACTCCTGGCCCTCGCACCATTCCACAATTCTCAAGCGCACATCACCTCACATCCGCTGTGCTGCTCTTAAAACACTGTGCTCATCGACAAACGATCAATCCTTATCACGCACCCAGCGGTCGCCGTCCTTGTGATACTCCTGCTTCACGGCTGACCAGGCAACCTTATGGGCGACTTCTTCCCGACTGTCGTTGCCGCGTCGGTCGTCCGGGTCTTTGTATTCGTCCCAGGCTGAGTTGAACGCCTTTCGGTAAATTTCCTGGGCGTGGGATGGCAGATTATCCTTTACGTTGTCCGGCAGTTCGCTGTTTTTGCTATAAGGCATGCTTGCTCCTCCTGACTGACCGTATCTGATCTGCAGTTGTCGGACTCAGGTTTGCGCTTCTGGCAACTCCGCTATGTCGTCGATGGCCTTGTAGTCGCACCTTTCTTCCGCAAGGAAGCTGTCGGCAGAATCCACCAGTACGTTATCGTCGCTCATAAACCTGCGGCCCAGCAATGCCGGATAGGTAAAGTGGCCCCGATCCGTCAGTGAAAATTGGGTTTCGTGCATTTTGCCGGCGATACAGAACTCCATCCGCACCACATAGCGCTCCTGGGCAGACGCACCCTTGCGTTTAATAAGCACGGTCCGTTCCAGCGGGCGCTCAAATTCCAGCACGATGCCCTGGTTTTCCGGCGAATCGATGTCGTTGTGATCGTCCAGCGGAAGACGGAAGCGGACCCACTCCTCGCCGTCCTTCTCAAATTCTTCAATATCCGTGGCATGCAGTGATGATGTCATGGCCCCGGTATCCAGTCGGGCTTTCATCCGTAGCCCAGTGTCTTTCATGACCATCCATTCCACGAAGCCCATGCGTTCAGCCTCGGTTTCGTTTGCGTTATCCGTTGAAGCGGCAGTGATGGCGGGGAACGAAAAACTGATGATGGCGAACAGGCCGACAACATGATTCCGTACTGAGACGGCAGAAATCATTGGCAGAATCTCTCTTCAGGTGTCACATAAGCGGTTAATAGCCGCTGACTGACACAGAAGTTTACGTGACGCCGGTCTCAAAGTTCAGTTTCAGTCCTGTAATTTGGGCGGTGTGACCAGTGAGGCGGTGCTGGCTCTGCCTGGCGTCGTGTCGCGACGAAGCCGGTTTTTTACCCAGTCTCGACACGGTTTTTCAACCCATTCATAGGTGCACCGTGACAAGGCGATAATCAGGATCAGCATGACGGTATTGAACGCCACAGATACCCAGCCGGTCGGTTCTTTGGGGTCAATGCCCAGTACGAACTCGAACACGTTGGACACCCCAAACTGAACAAGCCGGTGCATCATATAGATCGAGAATGACCAGACCCCGATCTGGCGGATCAGTTTGAGATCCAGCACACGACTTACCAGCCCCCCACCCTTTGCGGCAAAGACAAAGACGATGATGGCGAAGCTGAGAATGGCGGCAATGATCGGCAGGTAGCCATCGTCTGATGCGCTTACCGATGCCAGCAGAAATGCAAAGGCGGCCAGCTCCACCATAGTAAGTGCGGTTGCTGAGAAGCTGTCAGGCGTACCGAATCTTCTTAGGCGGAACACAAACACGCCAAGATAAAATGCCGCCAGGCACCGGATCAGGCCGAAGTCATAAGTCAGCTCGAGTTCATTCGGTCGGATAGCGAGAAAGATCAGCGCGTAAAGGCCAACCGACAGGGCCAAAGGTAGCCACAGATGTCGGCCCCGGTCCACCGTCACGGTCGTGACAAAAAAGACGATGTAGGCAAAAAATTCGGTACTGATGCTCCAGCTGGGGTGGTTCCAGCTCAGGGAATCGTTAACGCCAAGTCCGTGAATAAGAAAAAGATTAGTCAGGAACGTATAAAGGTTGTTCTCATCCAGCTGGTCGGTTCCGCCGAAGCCGGTTTCGTACAGGTACTGCTTGATCAGCACATAAGGGAGCCATAACAACAGCGTAAACAGGTGGATGGGATACAGCCGACCCAACCGCAATGCGACGTATTCCCCAAACCCCATACCGCCGCGGATCTTTTCGCCGTAGGCATAAGCCATGACAAAGCCGGATAATACGAAGAACAGATCGACAAAAAGGTAACTGTTGGAAACGATAGCGACGGAAGTTTCAGCAAAGCGGAAAGGCGAGTGATAGAGCACGACCATAATGGCCGCCAGCCCTCGTAAGGATTCCAGTCGGGTAAACATGCCCTCGCTCCCTGGGTGGTGAACTCCGTTCAACCATTGCTACTGATCCGTGTGAAGAGCCCGACGAGAATGCCTTATCAGGTGCCACAAATGCCGGCCAGATCCTTTAGTCGTATGCGGCAAACACTCCGGCTGCCGAAAGCAGCAGCTTACCAGATTTGAAACGGCTGTCATCTGTCCGGATTCTATGCAGTTGCTAACTAAGACTGACGATCGTCACTGAATGCCAGGAGGTCAGGGAAGAAAGCCAGAAAGCGGGCTTCAAGCTCTTCATCCATCGGACGGATTTCCTCGATAATACCGGCAAACCGGTGCTGGAAGCGGATTCGCTGTGCGACCCGATCCATGGCGGCGCCAACTTTATTGAGATCCTGATAGGCCCGGAACCAGTCGTGGGAGACCATGCTCTGGGTGACCCGGGCCATACTTTCGGGCATCAGGTCAACGCCCTGCTCCAGATCCCGGTAGAGCTCATGAATAAAATGCTGCTTGTCCCCATGGCCGAAACAGGCCCAATGCCGCAGCAGGTAATGGTCAAACAGGATATCCAGGGCGATACCGGCGAACCGCCGTCGTTGCGAGGAAAACAGCGCCTTGCAGGCGAGTACTTCGGGATGAGTATCGGTAAAGGCATCGATGGCCCGGTGATGCGCCAGCCCTGCCCTCACCGGCTCGGGTAGCTGGTTCTCATCCAGCCCCCGGGCAAAATCCCCCAGCAGGTTGCCTACCCGGGACTCCACCGTTGGCTCAGAAAGGTACAGGTGCGCGAAATGATTCACAGCGCGAGATGTTTACGCAGTACCCGTCCGATGGCGTGAATTTGCTCCAGGCACACAGCGTGCTCCATGGGATAGGTCTGATACTCAGCCTGGTAGCCCATGCTCTGTAACCGGGCAACAGAATCCTGGCCCAGAGATTCCGGTACCATGGCATCCTGCGTGCCGTGATAGACGTAAATGGGAATCTCCCGGTTGGCGTCGGAACCGATCACCGAATCCGCTGTGGCGAAGTAGGTCGACAATGCCAGAATGGCGCCCAGACGTTTCGGGTAACTCAGCCCCAACTCATAGGCCACCGCCCCACCCTGGGAGAATCCAGCGATGATGATCCGTTCCGGTTTTACGCCGCGGGCGATTTCCTGGTCGACCAGCGCTGCGACTGCAGCGGCAGAGCCCACCAGCTGATCCTTGTCCACGGAACGCCCGAGTTCCAATGACTTGATGTCATACCACGCAGGCATGCGGATGCCACCATTGATCGTAACCGGCAGCTCCGGCGCATGGGGAAAAATAAACCTGACTGCAGCGCTGTCGGGCAAACCGAGTTCAGGCACCACCGGCTCAAAGTCATGGCCGCTGGCCCCAAGACCGTGGAGCCAGATCACTGCCGCGTCGGGGTTCGCCCCCGTGTCGACCTGAATATACTCCAACTGTTGCATACTAACTCCTGGGTTCGTTAACACTTGCATGCCGGGCAGACAGAGAGCTGATGACCGGATTGGCATACATCGCCAGCAGATATGGGCGGGCCGCTTCGTCGCAGGCTCTGGCTCGTCTCGAGAGTTCTTCCCTGGCGGCGGTGAGTTCTGCCGGGGTCCAGTTTCCGGCCGTTGCCACTTCCTCACGTACCTGCTCGGCCGTTTCCCTGCCAGAGGCCACAGTGCCCTGCATCTCATAGGCCACCAGATTCGAAGCGTGCAGGTGATAGTTGACGTGAATCTCGCTATCAACCAGCGTCGCCAGATCCTTCGCATTATCAGGCGCTTCGGTGATGGGCTGACCAAAGTGGACATGCACATGGCCCTTAAAGCCGGTCAGTCCCTTAACGATCTGCTCCGTATCCTCATTTTCAGCCTTGGTGTAGCCCCCGGTTCGCTCCCGGGTCTCCAGCTCACGAGCCTTGTCAGCATCACAAGGGTCATACTCATAGGCAATGGAGACCGGCACAATACGCAACCGGTTCATGGCCTCCGAAAAACCGAGCCCTTCCTTTTTCAGGCTCATATAGAACATCTTTATGATGGCGGGATCGGTAAGATCAACCCCGTCCTTGGCCCGCCCTTCCCGCTGCGCGATCCAGATACTGTGGCCGTCTCCCAGGCTGTGATTGATAAATCCGGACAGGGTCAGGAACACCTGGCGCATTTCCCGGGGGCTCTGGATGTCCCGCTGCACCACAAAGCTCTTGTTCAGCCGCATCATTTCCGCAAACACGGGATTCTTGAGCAGGTTATCGCCGATGGCGATTCTGGTGGTGTCGAAGCCATGGAGGTGCAGAAGGTGGTTCACCACCATGGGGTCGAACACAATATCCCGGTGATTGCAGACAAACAGGTAGGCACTATCCGGATCCAGTTGGTCCAGACCGGATGAGGTCAGGCGGGTCGTCGTCCGGTTTACCAGATCGGTGACATGGTCTGCGACCCGCAACTGAATGTCACGAACCGTGCGGGCACTGCCAAACTGCTTCCAGAGCCAGGCCCGCACACGTTTGCGCAGCAGCCCCGGAAACCAGCGGGCAAAAAACGGTGACCGGAAGCGGCCAACCATCAACAAGAAGTCGGGGTCGTCGGACAGCCGGCTTACGGCGCCTTCGACTTCTTCGTCTCCATAGGGACGTATGGCATCAAATTCCTGCATTACAATCCTGTTTTTATTGCCTTTTCTGGGAAAGGGGTCGGGCCCGGCATGATACGCCGGAATAGAAAACCGCGCTATTGTAACGTGGCGTGGGCTCTTGCGCCTCCTCCCGACACCGGGCTGCGGTTTTGTTATCATCGCGGCTTCGTTTCAGAACCGGCCTTTATACCATGGACTCTTACGCGGACTTCAACAGCCTGGCGACCGAAAAACCTGTAACACCTGCGGCAAGCCCGGAACAGGTGCTGCACGATGTATTCGGCTACGAAACGTTTCGGCCGCTGCAGGAAGATATTGTCTATGAGGTGGTAAAAGGCGGCAACGCACTGGTACTCATGCCCACCGGGGGTGGTAAATCCCTGTGCTATCAGATTCCGGCGATGGTTCGCCCGGGCACCGGTATTGTCATCTCGCCGCTGATTGCGCTGATGCAGGATCAGGTGACGGCGCTGAAACAGCTGGGTGTGCGGGCGGCGTTCCTGAATTCGTCCATGGCACCGGAACAGGCGTGGCAAACGGAGAACGCCCTGGTGAGGGGCGAACTGGATCTGGTCTACTGCGCACCGGAGCGATTGCTTCAGCCCCGGATGCTGGAGTTGCTTGAGAACGCATCCCTGTCGCTGTTCGCCATTGATGAGGCCCATTGCGTGTCCCAGTGGGGGCATGATTTCCGCTCGGATTATCTGGGCCTGAGCCTGCTTGCTGACCGCTTCCCGGATGTGCCTCGCATTGCGCTGACCGCCACAGCCGATGAACGCACCCGTCGGGAAATTGCCGAACGGCTGTCGCTGACCGAAGCGCGACACTTCATCAGTGGCTTTGATCGACCCAACATCCAGTACCGCATTGCGCCGAAGACCAACGCGAACAAGCAGCTTCTGGACTTTATTCAGGAGGAGCACGCCAACGACTCGGGCATAGTCTACTGCCTGTCGCGGAACAAGGTAGATGCGACCGCACGGCTTTTGCAGCAAAAAGGTTACGACGCGCTGCCGTACCATGCGGGCCTGGCGGCGGATGAGCGGTCCCGGAATCAGGAGCGCTTTCTGCGGGAAGACGGCGTGATCGTCGTCGCGACCATAGCCTTCGGCATGGGGATTGATAAGCCCGATGTGCGCTTTGTGGCCCACCTTGATCTGCCCCGAAGCCTTGAAGCCTATTATCAGGAAACCGGCCGCGCCGGCCGCGACGGTAACCCCTCCACCGCCTGGATGGTCTACGGGCTACAGGACGTGATCAAGTTGCGTCAGATGCTGGAAGCGTCCCAGGGCAATGACCAGTTCAAACGCATTGAACGGCAGAAGATGGACGCCATGCTGGGTCTCTGCGAGATCACCAGCTGCCGGCGAAAGGCGCTGCTGCACTACTTTGGTGATGAGCTCGAGCAGCCCTGTGGCAATTGCGACACCTGCCTGACGCCACCGGAAACCTGGGATGGCACCGAAGCTGTGCGCAAGGCACTGTCCTGCGTGTACCGCACGGGCCAGAGGTTTGGCGTTACCTATGTTATTGACGTGCTGCGGGGCGTGGATAACGACCGCATACGCCAGTCTGGCCACCATGCGATTTCCACCTGGGGCATTGGCACGGAGCTGTCCGCCAATCAGTGGAAATCGGTATTCCGGCAACTGGTGGCCAATGGCTACCTCAAAGCGGACCCGGACGGTTATGGTGCGCTGATACTGACCGAACAATGCCGGCCGGTGCTTAAGGGCGATGTGTCGCTGGAACTCCGCAAGGATCCGGAACCTAAAAAGGCGGCGCGCCGTGGCACAAAAACCGCCGCCGGGCGCAGCGCCTATATTTCTGATCCCGAGGGATGGGAACTGTTACGGGCCAGGCGCAAGGAACTGGCGGACGAGCAGGGAGTACCGCCCTTTGTCATCTTCCACGATACGACTCTGCACGAACTGCTGGAGCGTCGTCCCGCCAATCTGGAAGAAATGTCTCAGGTCTCGGGTGTTGGCGCAGCCAAACTTGAGCGCTACGGGCTCATTTTCCTCGAGCTTCTGAAGGGATTAGCGCCACCGGATCACAATTAGCTATGTAGCCCTGCCGCGCTTTCTCCAAACGCGTTACACTCTGAGCAATAACGCTCCGGCTCTGGTGCCAGCGTGGGAGGTATGAACTGCTATGGCTGTCGTCCGTGTGTTTCGCCCCCTTGCCTTAGTAATCCTGGCTTACATACTTGTGGCAACAGGCGCCTACGGAGACGTGGTCCGTACATCCAGCCCGCCCGACGAGCCCCGGGAATACCAGCTTTGGTACCGCAATTTCGACAACCCGGCGGTGCGTGCAACCCTCGAGCTCGCCTTTGATAAAACCCCCGAATACGGCCCGTACAGGATCACCCGTTCGGTGGAAATGGTTCAGGGACGGGCGTTGATGGAATTGCGTCGCCCGGCAAGCGAACGCCAGGTGGATATCGCCAACGTTGCCACCTCCCCGGCCCGGGAAGAATCCCTGTATGCGGTCGCCTTGCCCATCGACGGCGGCTTGCTGGGTTTTCGGGTCTGCGTGATTCGCAAGCAGGACCTGGGGCTTTTCCGCAATGTCCATACCGTCCAGGACCTGGCAGACCAGGGCATCACCATCGGTCAGGGCGCCCACTGGCCGGATACGGATATCTTGCGGGCCAACGGCGTCCGTGTCGTTACCCATACCCGGTTTGAAAGTCTTTTTACCATGCTGGCCGGTGAGCGTTTCGACTGCTTTGCCCGGGGCGTGAGCGAGGTGCTGTTCGACCTGGATCAGGTTCACGACCACGAACTGGCCATTGAGCCCTATTTGTTACTGGCTTACCCCATGCCATCCTATTTTTTTTCCGGCCCGAAAGACCACGATATCGCTCAGCGCCTCCAGCTGGGCCTGGAACGCGCGATAAAAGACGGCTCCTTTGCCCGGCTTCTGTCTGAATACTATGGTCGCGCTGTCGACACACTGAATCTGGAAAGACGGCGGATGCTGATTCTGACGAATCCATTCCTGAGTTCGGACTCTGGAACGGTCGGCCGGGGAACCCTCGAAGACCTCCGGCGGCGCATTCAGATGGGTGCGACCGCCGACTGAACTGACCTGGCCAATTGCGGGAGGCCCCCACTCACCGACTATAATGCCCCTCATCGATACCAAGTCCGCAACTGGAGCCAAGTGTGATATGGCACATGAAGAACTGCATCTGAGCCTGCGAAACCTGACGGAAGAAGACTATGAGCAGCTCAAGGTGCTGATGGACCGGGTTTACGACGACATCGGCGGGGCGTGGCCCAGGGAGACCATCAACGCCCTGATCGAGCAATTCCCCGATGGCCAGATCTGCATTGAGGACAGCGGCGAGCTGGTCGCCGTGGCGCTTACGGTCTGTGTGAAATTTGAGCGTTTCAGTAACCCCCATACTTACGACGACCTTATTCTCCGGGACGAGAAAATCTGGCATAACGCCAAAGGCGACAGCCTGTACGGCCTGGACGTCTTCATTCACCCGGACTACCGGGGCTATCGTCTGGGGCGCCGGCTCTATGAAGCCCGCAAGGAGCTGTGTCGCGCCCGAAACCTCCGGGCCATCCTTGCAGGTGGGCGAATCCCCAACTATTACAAGTACTCGGACCAGTACACCCCGGCGGAGTACATTCAGCGGGTCGACCGCCGGGAAATCTACGATCCCATCCTCAGCTTCCAGCTGGCGAACGATTTCCAGGTCACCCGGCTGATGCACAAGTATCTTCCGGAAGATGAAAAGTCCCTGGGTTATGCCACGCTGCTTGAGTGGAATAACATCCTCTATACCCCACCCTCGACCCTGGCCAATGCCCGCAAGACCCAGATCCGTATGGGTGCCGTGCAGTGGCAGATGCGTGAGTTTGCGTCCGTTGAAGAGGTGCTTCGGCAGGTCGAGTACTTTGTCGACGCCCTGTCGGACTACAAAAGCGATATTGCCGTGTTCCCGGAGTTTTTCAATGCGCCGCTGATGGGCCTGACCGATCAGGTGGATCAGACCCGGGCGATTCGTTTCCTGGCCGGCTTTACCGAGCAGTTTCGTAACGAAATGTCTGATATGGCAATCAGTTACAACATCAACATCATCACCGGTTCAATGCCGCTGATTGAAAACGACCGGGTCTATAACGTGTCTTATCTGTGTCACCGGGATGGGCGTGTGGACGAGCAGCGAAAAATCCATATTACCCCCCATGAGCGGCGGGACTGGGTCATCGAGGGTGGTGACCGGTTCCAGGTGTTTGATACGGACTCCGGTCGTGTCGCGATCATGATCTGCTATGACATTGAGTTTCCCGAACTGGGCCGAATTGCGGCGGCTGAAGAGGTGGACATTATCTGTGTGCCCTTCTGGACGGATACCAAAAACGGGTATCTGCGGGTACGTCACTGCGCCCAGGCGCGGGCCATTGAGAACGAATGCTACGTCGTGATTACCGGCAGCGTTGGTAACCTGCCCAAGGTCGAAAACCTGGACGTACAGTACGCTCAGTCCGCAGTGTTTTCGCCGTCCGATTTTGCGTTTCCTCACGATGCCATCATGGCCGAGACGACCCCCAACACAGAAATGATCATGTTCTCCGACCTTGATCTCGAGAAGCTCAAGCTGGTCAGAGCCGAAGGTTCGGTCACTAATCTGAAGGATCGCCGGACGGATCTGTACGCGGTCAGTACCCACGGCAATACCGGTGATATTGTGGACGACATCTGAGACTGCGCCTCATAATGGTGAAACTGCGCACTATTTCACATCAACAATGACAGCTATCGCGCTGATAACATTGCGTTGCCGGGTTTCGGCGGATATGGTGGATTTGGCACGATTAAAATGAGCTGTCTGCGATTGATGACAGCCAGGTCCGCAAGCTGTCGACGAGAAGTTGAATGTCAGAAATATCGGAAAGTGTCATGCACATGCCAGAATACCGCTATGACAGTCCCCTGCCAGATCTGTTGGCACGTTTTGTTCTCAAGAAAGGACTGTTCCGTAAAGAGCAGGTTGAGGCCAGCGTCTATGAACTGAGCCGGTTCGGTTGCGTCATCAAAACCGACAAATGGTTCGAGCCCGGTGATACCATGGCGCTGGAGCTGGAAATGCTGATGCCCTTTGAGAACCTCCGGGCCAACGGCCTGACCGGGCTGGTGACCGAGCGCAAAAAGTACTGCAGCAATTTTTTCTACTCCATTGATTTTATCGAAGGCGACAACCGGCCACGCTCCATGGCTTCGGGCCAACTGGCCCGTATTCGGGATGTGCTGGACCGCAAGCAGCAACTGCTGGCCCGCCGCGAAGGCGCCAGCATAGACGCTACCGCCTGAACGACGGGCCTCCTGGCCCGTCCATCCTGACCTCCGGCTCAACCAGGCAGTGTACGAATGAACGAAACCGCACAGCCGGTACTCAAGGACATCGTGCTGATCGGCGGGGGCCACAGCCACATCGGCGTACTGCGCCGGTTTGCCATGAAACCCCAGCCGGGGGTCCGCCTCACCCTGATCTGCCGCGACACCCATACCCCCTACTCTGGCATGTTGCCGGGCTACATCGCCGGGCATTACGAATACGACGACTGCCACATCGACTTGCGAAAGCTGGCTGAGTTCGCTGGTGCGCGCTTTTACCGAACGGAAGCCACCGGCATCGACCGACAGGCCCGCCGGGTTTTCTGCACTGACCGGCCAGCGGTGGCCTACGACCTGCTCTCCATCAATATCGGCGCAACCCCGGCGCTGGCGGATGTGCCGGGAGCCCAGGCCAATGCCGTTCCGGTCAAGCCAATCAACGGGTTCAATCAGCGCTGGCTAGCGCTGTTGCAGCGGGCCAGAAGCCATCAGGGGCCTCTGGCCATCGGCGTTGTTGGCGCCGGTGCCGGCGGCGTCGAGCTGATTCTGGCGATGCAGTACCGCCTGCGCAGGGAGTTCAGGGGCCAGGGCAGGAATCCGGACCTGCTGTCATTCCACCTGTTCGAGCGTGGGACGGAGTTACTGCCTACCCACAACGCTCGGGTACGGGCCGCACTCGCCGAAACGCTGAGCAAACGTGGGGTTCACGTGCATCTGGACAGTGCGGTCTGTCAGGTGGACCCAGGGCAGGTTTCTACGCGGAACGGTAAGGTTCCTCTTGACGAAATCCTCTGGGTGACCCGGGCTGCTGGTCCGGCATGGCTCAGAGACACCGGCCTGGCACTCGACGACGACGGGTTTATTCTCTGTCGGGCTACGCTGCAGACAGAAACCGATGACAATATTTTTGCCAGCGGCGATATCGCGAGCGTAACGGCTCATCCCCGGGAGAAAGCCGGGGTATTCGCGGTGCGGCAGGGGCCGCCGCTGGCTGATAACCTCCGGCGCACGGCCGTCGGTCGCAAGCCCCGACCGTTTGTGCCGCAGACCCAATGGTTGGCGCTGATCAGTACCGGCGACCGGTATGCCATTGCCTCCCGGGGCCAGCGTTTCGCCCGGGGCCGGCTGCTCTGGTACTGGAAGGACTGGATCGACCGCCGCTTTATGCGCCGGTTTAACGACCTGTTACCCATGAAAGAAGCTGCTGTGCGCCCGGACACGGCAGCCGCAGGGAGTCCGGAAGACGCCGCGCAGGCGCTATCCGCCGTTGCCATGCGCTGTGGCGGCTGTGGCGCCAAGGTGGGGAGTACCGTTCTGTCCCGGGCACTGAGTGAGCTGCGCCCTATCCAGCGGGAAGATGTTCTCGTTGGCCTGCACGCGCCGGACGACGCGGCGGTACTGACGGTTCCCCCCGGCAAGGCCCTGGTCCACACGGTGGACTTCTTCCGGGCCATGATCGATGACCCTTACCTGTTCGGCCGGATTGTCGCCAATCACAGCCTCGGGGATATCTTCGCCATGGGTGCCGAAGCCAGCAGTGCCACGGCCATTGCGACGGTGCCGTACGGAATCGAGTCCCGGGTAGAAGAGCTGATCTACCAGATGATGGCCGGCGCCGTCGAAGTCCTCAATAAAGCCGGTTGCGCGCTGGTGGGCGGCCACACCGGCGAGGGCAAAGAGCTGGCCCTGGGGTTTGCGGTGAATGGCCTGATTGACCCTGACAAGGTCATGAGCAAACAGGGCCTGCAGCCCGGTGACAAGCTGATTCTGACCAAGCCCCTGGGGACCGGCACGCTGCTGGTCGCCCATGCCAGGCTCGCGGCCAAAGGCCGCTGGATAGACGCCGCGCTGGATTCCATGATGCAGTCCAGTCAGGCTGCCGCCCAGTGCCTGGCCAGTTATGGGGCACGGGCCTGTACCGATGTGACCGGCTTTGGTCTGCTGGGCCATCTAGTGGAGATGACCCGTCCTTCTGGTGTTGATGCCACCATTTCGCTGTCGAACCTGCCCGTTCTTTCCGGAGCCGGGGAAACCGCCGCGGCCGGGCTGCTCAGTTCGTTACAGCCGGCCAACCTCCGTCTTCACCGTGCGATCAAGGACCCGTCGAAATGGCGGCACCACCCCCGTTATCCCCTACTGTTCGACCCCCAGACCGCCGGCGGATTACTCGCGGGTGTGCCAGCGGATAAAGCCGGCGCTTGTGTTGAGCAGCTGCGGGAATTGGGATACACCCAGGCGTCCATTATTGGTGAGGTTCACGCCAGCGGCAGCGAACTCGACCCCATCCGTCTTAACGACACATCCCCGTAGTCAAATTACCGATGATCGGGCATCACCGCCCGGATTCAGACTATCCTGATAGAGCCATTGGCGACTTACCCAAACCACAAAAATCCAAAAGTAATCTCAAGGACTGACATCATGCGACAACGTATATCTGGCGTCATTTTCTTTGCCGCCGCACTTTCTGTTCTCGCTGCCACCGCATCTGCGGATCCCTTCGTGTTTACGGCAATACCGGATCAGGATGAAACGCAGCTGATTGAGCGCTTTGGAGCGGTCGAGGACTATCTGGAGGAGCAGTTAGGGGTTGAAGTACGGTACGTGCCCGTCAAGTCATACGCGGCGGCGGTGTCGGCGTTCCGAAACAATCAGGTGCAACTGGCGTGGTTCGGCGGCCTGTCGGGCGTTCAGGCCCGGCGTCTGGTGCCAGACTCTGAAGCCATTGCCCAGGGCGAGGAAGACCCCGAGTTCCAGAGTTATCTGATCGCGAACACCAGCACCGGCCTGGAACCCATGGACGAGCTCACCGACGACCTGAAAGGTATGACATTCACGTTTGGTGCCAAGGGCTCCACTTCCGGTCGGCTGATGCCGGAGTTTTTCCTGCGTGAAGCCTATGACGCCGCGCCTGATGAGGTTTTCTCCCGGGTCGGGTTCAGCGACAACCACACCCGGACGGTACGCCTGGTCGAGGCCGGTACCTATCAGGTTGGCGCCGTGAACTACAAGGTGTGGGAAGCCGGCGTCGAAGACGGTTCCATTAACACCGAGAACGTGCAAGTGATCTGGAAGACGCCTCCCTATCCTGACTATCAGTGGACCATTCGTGGCGATGTGGACAAGCGGTTCGGCGAAGGGTTTACCGATAAAGTGACCCAGGCGTTGCTGGACATGGATGACCCAGAACTGCTGAAGCGTTTTCCCCGCTCCGGATTTATTCCCGCCTCCAATGACGACTACGCTCCCATCGAGGAAACTGCCGAGAAGCTGGGCCTGCTGAACTGATGAGGTCACCCCTGGAACTGGATGGACTCGCTGGCTACTTCGGTGGCCGGCGAGTGCTCGGCCCGTTGTCGTTATCGATTTCAGCGGGTGATCGCATTGCCCTGGTCGGCAAGAGCGGTGCCGGCAAGTCCACCCTGCTCCGGCTGATTCACGGCCGGGCAGCGGACGATGCCGCACTGGTTCCTCAGGAACTGGGTCTGGTCGGTGCTCTGCCGGTTTTCCATAACGTTTTTATGGGGCAACTGGAGCAGCACAGTACGATGTACAACCTGGTGACACTGATACGCCCGTTCCAGAGAGACCGTGAAGCCATCTCGAGCCTCCTGCAGGAGCTGGAAATGGACGACAAGATGTGGCGCTCCGCTGCCCAGCTATCCGGCGGCCAGCGACAGCGTACCGCCATTGCCCGTGCCCTTTACCGCAAAGCCGATATGCTGTTGGCGGATGAGCCTGTTTCTGCTCTTGACGGCCCTCTGGCCCATAAGGTGATGACGGTTCTCAAGCGTCGGTTTCAGACGTCAGTCGTTGCCCTTCATGATGTGGAGCTCGCCCTGGGCTACAGTACCCGTATTATTGGTATCCGTGATGGCGAAATCGCGCTGGATGCCGCCACCGACACCCTGACGGCGGCGGATATTCGCCCACTGTACCAGTGAGCGCTGGCGCATGAACGGGCCCGGCATTCCCCTGACTCGCTCCGGCATGGCCAGAACCAGCCTTGTGTTTCTGGTTGTCGCCCTCGCCTGCCTGGCGATGGCAGATATTGCTATCACCACCGCAAATCCCTGGCAGGACCTCATGCGGTTCTTCATGGGTGTGATAACACCGGATTTCTTTTCCGGCGCGGGCCTGGCCACAGCGCTGATCCGCACCCTGGCATTTGCTTTTGTCGGGGTAACCCTGGGGGCAACTGCAGGATTTCTGCTGGCGCTGGTCTACCGGTTCCAGCTGGTCCGTATCGGTTGCGCCTTTGTCCGGGCCATTCATGAGCTCTTCTGGGCGCTGATCTTTTTGCAGTTTTTTGGCTTTCATCCATTGACCGGCGTACTGGCCATCGCCATTCCCTACGCGGGCATATTCGCCAAGGTCTACTCCGAAATTCTCGATGAGGCCGACCCGGAGCCCCGCAACCTGCTGCCCACCGGCGTCAGCGCCTTGTCTGCCTTTGTTTATGCAAGGATTCCGGACTGTTGGGAGCAGCTGCGCACCTATACCTCGTACCGGCTGGAGTGCGGTTTTCGATCCAGCGCCATTCTCGGCTTTGTCGGCCTGCCGACCCTGGGCTTTTACCTGGAGTCGTCTTTTTCCCAGGGCCATTACTCCGAAGCCGGCGCTGTGCTGGTGTTGTTCTACGTCATGATCGCAACCATCCCCTTGTGGGTCAGGCCACGGCTGCTGCCGGTATACATCGTCGCCGCCCCATTCCTGCTGGGCGACGGTTTTCCCATCGTCTGGGGAAACGTAACGCGTTTTTTCACCGAGGATATTGTACCGGCGCCCCTGCGGAATGGCGGCTCAGCCGATGCGCTCTGGCCCTGGCTCAACGACTTGGTCATTCATCAGGCTTTGCCGGGCATCTGGAACACCATTTTGCTGACCCAGGTGGCGCTGGTGGCCACCGGGATCATTACACTGCTGGCCTTTCCACTGGTTTCCCGTCATTTTGGCAATCGGTTAACCCGTACCGGCGGCCACGTCTTGCTGGTCGTCGCCCGTTCCACGCCGGAGTATATCCTTGCCTACATCCTGCTCCAGCTCTGGGGTCCGTCCATGCTGCCCGCGGTGGTCGCCCTCGCCCTGCACAATGGTGGGATTATCGGCCATCTGATCGGTCGCCACTCCAGTACCATCGTTCTGCGGCCCGATGCACCCCGGGGACTGCTACGCTACGGCTACGAGCTGGTGCCACGGGTGTACCCGTCCTTTCTCGCGTTCCTGTTTTACCGATGGGAGATCATCATGCGGGAAACGGCGATTCTGGGTATTCTGGGTATCTACACCCTTGGGTTCTATGTAGACAGCGCTATTCAGAATATCCAGTTTGACAAGGCCATGATCCTGATCCTGATCACTGCCCTGCTGAACATTGGTGTCGATGGCATGTCCCGCCGCATTCGCCGGCGGCTTGCGCTGCAGACGTTGCCAACCTGTTAACCTGCCTTCGCCGGGCTGAACAACAGCCGGAACGGCAGGGTGACCGGATCACCTTCAGCCCGGAGGCTGACCCGCCAGACCATCTGATCGCCGGTGGTGCAAAACGGTGGCACAAAACGAACGCGGTAATGCCCGGGCTTATCAAGCGCCTGCAGCGCCATCGGGTATTCCCCCATAAACATGGTTTCGCCTGTCAGGATGATAAAAGGTTTGCCTTCGCCTTCGGGGTACTGCAGGTCCAGCTGGAACTCGCCCCCCGTCAACGGGCTGATCAAAATCTCGGCAGGACCGCCCAGGGTGGACCACTGGCAGCTTTCGGAGAGAGGGCGGCAACTGGCGTCTGGTGCAGTTATATCCGATGGGTTAGGTGAATCCAGCCATGTGGGCAACCACCATGCGGCAACTGCGATGGCGATGAATAACATAATGGCAAGCACTGCCCGGATCATGATGGCTCCACCCGTAAAAACTGTGAACGGGTCAGCGGATTCGGCTGACCCCGGGCATTATGCCCCGGCCGCCCTCGGTGCCTCCAGCGGGTGTTATGGGATTTATCCCTATAGACAAGGGTACGGGATGCCGGCGGCGTCAGAAAATGCGAAAATGTCTGAATTTTCCTAAACCTGCTGATGGAGTACCCGCTGTGCAACCGGATATATCGGTCCAGAACCTCAGCAAGACCTACGGTGATGGCTTCCAGGCATTGAAAAACGTCAGCCTGGACATTCACAAGGGCGAAATATTCGCCCTGCTTGGCCCCAACGGCGCGGGCAAGACCACTCTGATCAGTATTATTTGCGGGCTGGTCAATCCGTCCAGTGGCAAGGTAACCGCAGCCGGCCACGACATCATCCGTGAATACCGGGCCGCTCGATCTAAGATTGGCCTTGTTCCTCAGGAGCTTAACACCGACTCTTTCGAAGAAGTCTGGAATACGGTGAGCTTCAGCCGGGGGCTTTTCGGGAAGCCGCCGAACCCGGCCCACATTGAAAAAGTTCTACGGGACCTGTCCCTGTGGGACAAGCGCAACAGCCGCGTCATGGCCTTGTCCGGTGGTATGAAACGCCGGGTGATGATTGCCAAAGCCTTATCCCATGAGCCCGATATCCTGTTCCTCGATGAGCCCACCGCCGGGGTGGATGTGGAACTGCGGCGGGATATGTGGGAAATGGTGCGCAAGCTTCGCGAGAGCGGCGTTACCATTATCCTTACTACCCACTACATCGAAGAAGCGGAAGAGATGGCGGATCGCATCGGCGTCATCCGCAACGGTGAGCTGATTCTGGTCGAGAACAAGGCGACCCTGATGTCGAAACTGGGCCGTAAGGAGCTACGGCTGCACCTGCAGAATGCCATGGATGAGTTGCCGCCTGAACTGAAGGACCAGCCCATCGAACTGTCAGACGATGGCTATGAGCTGATCTATACCTTTGACAGCCAGCAACAGACCGGCGTGGCGCTGTTGTTGCGGACCCTGTCAGAACTGGGCGTCGAGTACCGGGACCTCCAGACGCGGGAGAGTTCCCTGGAAGAGATCTTCGTGGGCCTGGTCAAGAAAGACTGAGCCATCACCGAACAGGAGAGAAGCTTATGAACCTGTATGGCGTCCTCGCCATCTACAAGTTTGAAATGGCTCGCATGTGGCGGACCCTGATGCAGAGCATTGCCTCACCGGTGATTTCTACGTCGCTGTATTTTGTCGTGTTCGGCTCAGCCATCGGTTCCCGCATGGGGGAAATCGATGGCATCAGTTACGGTGCCTACATTATTCCGGGTCTGATCATGCTCACTTTGCTGATGCAGAGCATTTCCAACGCCAGTTTCGGGATTTATATGCCACGGTTCTCGGGCACCATCTATGAGGTGTTGTCGGCGCCAGTATCCTATATCGAGGTGGTCATTGGTTACGTGGGTGCTGCCGCCACCAAATCAGTGATTCTCGGTATCATCATACTGCTGACGGCACGGCTATTTGTGGACTATACGGTGTTACACCCTGTCTGGATGGTCTCTTTCCTGGTGCTGACGGCGATAACCTTCAGCCTGTTTGGTTTTATCATCGGCGTCTGGGCCGATGGGTTTGAGAAACTTCAGATTGTTCCCCTGATGATCGTGACGCCATTGGTCTTTCTGGGCGGCACCTTCTACTCCATCGACATGCTGCCCGAGATCTGGCAGACCATTACCCTGTTTAACCCGGTGGTCTATCTTATCTCCGGCTTCCGTTGGTCGTTCTACGGCGTCTCGGATATCCATATCGGTATCAGCGTGGCCATGATCATCTTCTTCATGACCCTCTGCGTGCTGCTGATCGGCTGGATTTTCCGTACGGGTTATCGGTTAAAGCCATGATAAGACTCAATCGATCTGTTTTCGGTACCGGAATACTGCTGGCACTCAGCCTGACCACGACAGCCGCCCAGGCGGCTCCGCCTCAACACCTGGACAGCTGGCAGGGATGTATTCTGAAGGCAGAAGGCGCTCCCGTACCGGTGACGCTGGAACACGCGGAGAGCAATCAGGAACGCCAGTGGGGATTGATGGAGCGCACCACCCTGGCGGGCGACGCCGGCATGCTTTTTTTCTATGAGAATCCGCGACCGGCTTCGGCGGGCTTCTGGATGTATCGCACGCGCCTGCCGCTGGACATTGCGTGGCTGGACGAGGATGGGGTCATCCTCGCCATGGACACCATGGAACCTTGTGAAACGGAGCATGCCCGGGACTGCCCGGTCTGGGAGCCGGGGGTTCGCCATCTGAACGTGCTCGAGATGAATGCCGGCTTTTTTAAAAGCCACCATGTCCGTATTGGCGACATTTTAGTTGCAGACCTGAACGACAATAAACACTGTCCATTGGCGCCTTGAACCCTCGGTTCGGGCCAAGGGCTTGATGTAACTCACAGCCCTCTGATGTGCCCCTGTTCGACCCGCCCTCAAAAACCCTATACTCGCCGCGGTTATTAGAAGCGCCAGCAGTAAGCCGTTGTTAAAGTTAATGAAATTAAGTTAACCAGAGCTTTCGGGATGGCGCCGCCGGATCAGGACGTACCGGCCGATGAAAGAGACCCCAAGGAAGCGGAGCCGTGGATTTTCCTCCCGTTGAGACTGTTCGGACACTTCTGATTGCCGGTCATCTGCTCGGCCTTGCCTTTGGCGTGGGCGGAGCTCTGACCCTCGATATTATCGCCTTCCGGTATTTTTACCTGGACCGGATCACCCATGAAAAGCTGCTGCTGTTTCGCTTTATTGCGCGCCTGGTGGCGGCCGGGTTACTCATCCTGTGGCTCACCGGGCTGGGCTTTCTATGGCTGTACTGGCAGTTCGAGCCAGAGCTGCTGGGCAACCCGAAAATCTGGGCCAAGGTGGTGATCGTTATGGTACTCACCGTTAACGGCTGGCTGCTACACCACAAGCTCTTCCCCATCCTTGATCGCAATCTGGGCAAATCCCTGTTTTACCGGATCAGTGTCGATGAAAAGGCCATCATGTTCAGCCTGTCGAGCATCTCGATCATTTCCTGGGGCTTTCCTCTCGTACTGGGCATTGCCCGGTCTCTCAATTTCACCACCGGCATGGAAAACATTCTGGCGTTCTACTTCCTCATGCTCAGCGCCACCTGTCTGTTCATGCTGCTGGTATTCAAGTTGTTCCTGGAGCCGTTACGGCGATTTTTCATTGAACGGCCAGTGCGCAGGAGGGCCTTCCGGCCCTGATCGCCGGGCGATCCCGGCATAGCTGCGTCAAGGCAGTACCAGGCGCCGAAGTAGTACCCCTTTGTTTCCCAGTCCGGTTGCGTTGTACGGGCGAAATTTTCGCTACCCCGATGTGGGTGAGTCGTGTTCAACCACAGGTACAGGATTAAAAACGTGTACTATGAAGACTAAATCCAGACTGGCACTGCTGTTATGCGGCAGTGCACTCACCGGCACGGCAGTCGCCGACTCGCTGTGTGAGGTCAATTATCAGATTCAGCACAGCTGGCAGACCGGCGCGGTTCACCGGGTCCAGCTCACCTACAACGGCCCTGAAGTAAACGGCTGGCAGCTCGGCTGGCGCTTTCCCGGCCAGGAGCAGATCGACTCCATTTTCAACGTAAGTCATGAGCAGAACGGGCAGGACATTACTGTCTCTAACCTGCTCTGGAACGCCCGCCTGTCGGAAGGTGGGGAGATCAAGTTCGGCTTTAACGTTCGCAACCCATCCGGCGGCATTCCCGAAACCTTCTACCTGAACGGTCAGCCCTGTGATGGCGACGCTGGTACTCCTACACCTGACCCCGAGCCCCCCGAAGATCCCCAAGACCCTGAAGATCCCAACCAGCCACCCGTTGGCGACGGCGGTAACGACGGCGGTAATGACGGTGGTAATGAAGGCGGGGCCCCTGGCGGTGACGACACCCCTCCCGGCGATCCCGGCAATGACGACGGCTCTACCGGTGGCAATAACGGCGGTGATGACGACTCCGGAACCGGCGGCGAGCCTTCGGATCCGAGTGATCCAGTGGCCTGGGCCCTCGACCCGGCCGTTTCCCATCTGGGTTTCGTAACTACCAAGAATCAGAACAACGTCGAAAGCCACAGCTTCGGCACTCTGTCCGGTTCTGTTACTGAAGATGGTGTCGCCAACCTGACCATTAACCTCGACAGCGTCGAAACCGGCATAGATATCCGCAATCAGCGCCTGCGGGAGTTGCTGTTCAATACCGGCGCCACGCCGGACGCCACCGTCGCCATTGAACTGGGCGATCACCTCGGTCAGGTCCTCGGACTTTCAGCCGGCGAAGTGCTGTCCCTGGAAGTACCCGCCGACGTACAGATTAGCGGCGTCACCCGTGAGCTTAATGCCAGCCTTCGCGTCCAGAACCTTGGCGGGCAGCGTTTCCTCGTCAGTAGCGCCCAGCCCATGATCATTACCGCCGATCAGTTTGAACTGGCCAGTGGTGTGGAGGCGCTTCGGTCAATAGCCGGTCTGGACTCGATCAGTATCGCCGTTCCCGTGGACTTCGCTCTGTTCTTCGAAGCCGACGAGCTCCCGACACCGTAAAGAGAGGCATTTATGAAACCCTTATTCAAACTGCTGACACTGACGGCGGGGGCGCTGGCCGGCAATGCCGTACTTGCCAATGAGCTCTGTACCGTCAATTATCAGGAAACCAACAACTGGGGCATGGGCGCGACCCATCAGGTGGTCGTCAAGAACAATGGCCCGGCCCTGGAAGAATGGGATCTGGCCTGGAACTTCCCAGGTAACGAACAGATCAGCCAACTGTGGAAAGGCCACTTCGAACAGCAAGGCAACCGGGTTGGCGTCATCGATGCCGGCTACAACGGCAAGGTGCCTACCGGTGGCGAGTTCGATTTTGGCTTCAATCTGACCAACCCCTCCGGTTCCCTGCCCGCCGGGTTTATGCTGAACGGACAGCCCTGTAGTTCGCCAGTGGATGGTGGTGGTAGTCAGCCCCCAGGTGGCGATGAGCCTGTCGATTCGGATCCGGGCAGTCCGGTCATGGGCTGGTCCCTCAACGGGGCTGACTCCCAGTTCTCGTTCATCACTGTCAAGAACACCGACGTGGCTGAAGCCCAGCGCTTTGAGAACCTGGAAGCCTTCGTCGATACCAACGGGCAGGCCACCCTCGCCATTGACCTGAATACGGTGGACACCGGTATCGGTGTTCGTGATCAGCGGATTCGCGATTACCTCTTTGCCAGCGGTCTTCTGCCTACCCTGTACTTCACCACCCAGGTGAATATGGATCAGGTCACCCAGCTGCAGCCAGGCGAATCCGCCATGATGACCCTGGACGGCCGCCTGAGCCTGAACGGCGTCAGCCAGGATACCACCGCTGAGGTGCTGGTTATCCGCGCTGCTGACAATCGGGTACTGGTACGTACCGCACGTCCGGTCATGGTTGAAGGTGGTGATTTTGAACTGACTGGCGGCATCGACATGCTCCGCAGTCTTGCCGGCCTGTCCTCCATTGGCCAGACCGTTCCGGTCTACTTCAGCCTTTCTTTTACCGCCATCCAGCAGGGTAACGGTGACAATCTGATGCCGGTCAGAGCAGGCCAGGCACCAGCGGCTCCGTCCATTGTTGGCGCAACCTTCACGCCAGGCAGTAACACCGTCACGGTGAGCTGGCAGGACCTGAGCGATAACGAAACCGGCTTTGTGATCAAGCGCCGGGTCGGCTCCGGCTACTGGGAAACCCGTGGTGCGGTAGAAGCCAACCAGACCCAGTGGATTGATGAAGTCGATGCTGAAGGTAACTTCAGCTACCGTGTGATTGCGGTTAACGCCAGTGTTCCTTCGCCCTCCTCCAGTAACGTGATCGTTACGGTATCCCCTGACGACGGCATGCCCGGCGGTCAGGATCCGAACGATGGCCAGCCCGGTGGAGACAACGGTAACCCCGGCGACGGCGATAACGGTGGTGATCCCGGCAACGGCGGCGACCCTGGTAACGGTGGCGACGACGGCAATGGCGACGATGGCGGTAACAACGGCGGCGATGGCTCTGATCCCGGCAACGGTGACGGGAACCCGACCCTGCCCGATGGCGCTGAAATCTACGCCACCCAGTGTGCCTCTTGCCACGGTGCTGACGGTACCGGCGGTGCTATCGGCATCTCCCTGACCACACCGTCCGAGCTGAGCGCTCTGGTAGCGTACATCGACCGCACCATGCCGTTGGGTAACCCCGGACGCTGCGTGGATGACTGTGCCCAGGCCGTAGGTGAATACATCGCTGAGAACATCTGGGCTGAAGGCTCAGGCGGTAACGACGGTGACGATGTTTCCCTTGAGAATGAAACTGCCGGGCCGCGTCAGCTGAACCTGATGACCCGCTATCACTACGTCAACGCCGTTCGCGATCTGATCGGTATTGATGCAGACAACCTCACCACCAACTTCCCGGTGGAAGCGCGGGTACTCGGATTCAACAATAACGCGGCCAAGAACTACGTATCGTCCCGTCATCTGGACGAGTACCTGAAAGCAGCGGAGAACATTGCTGCGCGGGCGGTATCCCAGCGTAAGTCCGCTTTGCTGTCCTGTGATGCGGGCTCCAACGGTTGCGCTGAACAGTTTGTTGAGCAATTCGGACTCAAGGCGTTCCGCCGTCCGCTGACCAGCGACGAGCGCCAGGCCTACACAGCCATCTTCAACGATGAAGGTGACTTTGATGAAGGTATGGAAGCCGTGGTAACCGCCATGCTGGTGTCACCGAACTTCCTGTACATCAGCGAGCTGGGCGACCAGGTTGGCAGCGGCGAGTACGAGCTGACCCCATGGGAAGTCGCCAGCCAGCTGTCTTTCATCTACCAAGGCACGATTCCGGACGATGCGTTGCTTGCAGCGGCCCAGGCCGACCAGCTGGAGACACCAGAGCAGCTTGAAGCCCAGGCCCGTCGTCTGCTGCAGTCCGACAAGGCCCGGGTACACCTCGGTCACTTTGCTGAGCAGTGGCTGGAAGCGGACCCCGCCTCCATCGGCAGCAAGGACCCGAACCTGTACCCCCGCTTTAACGTCAACGTACGTGACGCCATGCACCGGGAACTGCGGACGTTCTTCAACCACGTTGTGTTCGAGTCCACCGGCCGCTTCGAAGAGCTCTTCACCGCCGACTATGTGTTCGTCAACCAGGCACTGGCCGACTACTACGGTCTGCAAGGTGTCAGTGGCGATCAGATGAGAAAAGTTCCGGATACGACCGGCACTCGCGGTGGTCTGCTGGCCATGGGTTCAGTCATGGCCGCTCACGGACATGCCAACGAGTCTGCGCCGGTTCCCCGGGGTAACTTCGTGCGTGGCCGCCTGATGTGTCAGGACCTGCCGCCACCTCCGGAAGAACTGGACACCACGGGCCCGGCCCCTGATCCGAGCCAGACCACCCGTGAGCGCTTTGCGGCCCGGACTGGTGGCGAGGATTGTCAGACCTGTCACCTCTACATCAATGGCGTCGGTTTTGGCTTTGAAGCCTTTGACGGCGCGGGCGGTTTCCGTACTACCGACAACAACAAGCCGGTGGACACCTACGGCGTGATCTACGGCCTGGAAAGCTTGCTGGAAAGCAGCAGCGCAGCCTACGACGGTGTCCGGGAAATGCAGCAGGTGCTGGTACAGACCGAGAGCCTCAAGAGTTGTATGGCCAAACAGTTCTATCGTTTCGCCCGGGGCTACGTGGAAAGCAACAGCGATACCAACACCCTGGACAACCTGAACCGACTGTTCACCAGCAGCGGCTATGACCTGCAGGAACTGATGGTCGGCCTGACCCAGTTGCAGACGTTCACACTGCGCCGGTAAGACAAGGAGTTTTTGTAATGAGATCCAATCGACGTCAGTTTCTGAAAACCCTCAGTGGTGCCGCCCTTGCGGCGCCACTGGCCACCCTGCCCTGGGCACGCACGGCCATGGCCCAGCAGTCCGGGGGGGCCCCCAAACGCGCGGTGTTTGTGTTCATCCCAGACGGCTGTATACCGGAGCGCTTCCACCCCACCGGTGGCGAGTTCGACTTCCAGCTGAACGACATGACCAGCCCGCTGGAGTCCATTCGCCAGCATTGTGTTTTTGCAAGTGGCCTGAACATGTACGAGGGCGGCCATACCCACGAAGGTGGTGTCGCCAAGGTGCTCACTGGCAACAATACTGAGTCGCTGGACTACTTCCTGGCACAACGTATTGGCCAGAGCACACCTTTCCGGGGTGTAACGCTGGGTGTGCATGCCACATTCCAGAACGGCGAAGGGAACGTGCCCAGCTTCTCCAGTGGCAATGTACCCATTACGCCAAACGATAACCCCGTTAACGCGTTCGACAACATATTCGGAGGCCAGGATCCCGGCAATGTACCGATCGGTGATCGTCGCAAGCGTAGTATTCTCGATCAGATGCTGGCCGAGATTCGCACGCTGAACAGTAAGGCCGGCGCCAGTGAGCGCGCCAAGCTGGAGTTCCACACGGAAAGTATCCGCGAGGTGGAAAGACGCATCCTTAATAACGGCGCGGAAGCGGGCGTTTGTAACACCTCCGGTTTCAACTCAACGGGTTTCACGGTGCCGGAGGGATGGCATGGGTATCCGCCCAAGATCCACCTGGACGAGCACTATGAAACCATCGGTCGCCTGCAGATGGACATCATCACCCAGGCCTTTGCCTGCGATATGACCCGGGTAGCCACCCTGGTGTGGTCGCACCCGGTCAGTCCGCTGCGGGTCGAGGGTATCGATCAGGGTCATCACGACACTTCCCACTTCGGACAGAGCAGCAGCCAGATTGCCGACAAGTTCGTGCAGTATAAGCAGTACCACATGCGTCAGTTCCGCTATCTGGTGGAAAACCTCGCCAGCCGTACTGACACTGACGGTAACAGCATGCTGCACAACTCGGTGATCTTCCTGTGCTCCGAGCTGGGCCACAGTGACGCCCACGACCACCGGAACATGCCGTTTATCCTGGCGGGCAACGCCGGCGGTGCACTTCAGACCGGCCGTTACCTGAACTTTAATGGGGATGCCCATACCAAGCTGTTGGTCTCAATCGCCAACATGATGGACGTCAACATCGACAGGTTCGGCTATGTCGGCCACGGTGCGGGAGGCTTACCCGGGCTAACCGGCTAACCAGCCAGCGCCAAAAAGTCCCCGGCCCTGCCGGGGCTTGAGTAACAACAAACCCTCGCGATTTCGCGGGGGTTTGTTGTCATTACAGCTGGCAGAACCAGCTCCCCGGCCTTGCCTTTCACTCATGAATGCCAGCGTTACTGTTGTATCAGTCTGCTATTTAACTTCGATATTGTTTTCTACCGACTTCACCTTCGGATGCTCCCGGGCGATAGCTTCGGCCCGGTCACGCTGCTGTGGTGTTTCGACGAAACCGTCCAGGATAGCTCTATTACCTTCCACATCCACATCGATAGCCGCACCAGCCAGATCCGATGCATCGAGAAGCTGGGCCTTGATCTGAACCGCTTCCAGAGAATCCTGCTGGTCGAGACTGGCGGATTCCTTGACTGGAGTGTTGGCGCAGCCCATTAAAATACCGAAGAGAAGAAATCCCGCGATCTTCAGCGTACCCAACCAGTGATGTAGGTACATCATTCATTGTCCCCTTCTTCTATGGCTTCCTGCGAACGGCTGATCAGCCCCTGACAATATTCCACATCGGCACCAGTGCCCAGGTCAATCAACGGTAAAACGGCAGTGAGTGGACCGGCAAGCGCCGCAAGTCCTAGGCTTGCGCCAACGCGCATGACCAACTCTTCACGATGCACGGCTAATTCGACGTTCTTGAACGTGCCTCCCAGGTGAAGCGGAGAACGCCCGACAAAGACACTGAGGTCCTTGGGGTGGGCGATGAGGCTGATATCCAGACGCTCCGTATTCAGGTCCACCTGACCACCCGCGGTGAAGGTGGTGTCGCTGGTGTCCACCACGAAAGTATCCAGCTCGGTAACGCCGTCTCGTACCTGGAGGTCGACGTATGCGCATTCGATCGGGATAGGGTCACGATCGCGTATCCAACTTAAAACCGTCTGACCAGCATCAATCCCCGCGACCTCCACCAGCATAGCGTCGAGTTTCCCACCGCTCATCACCAGGACCACGCCTCCGTCGGCGGAGGCCAGAAGCTCCGCAATCGAAGCCCCTTCAACCCAGAGCTTGCCGTGCCCTCCGATGATGCCCACACTCTCGTCAGCCAGTTCCCAGTTCTGTAATGCATCGTTGAGATCCACGCCCTGCACTTCCACCTGCATCGTACCGCTGGGAGGGGAAGTACCGGCATCCAGGTCGAGTGTCAGATCGACACTTCCCTCACCGACGCCAAAACTAACAGGATCGAACCGCCCCCGCCCATCCTCCAGGATAAAATCGATAACCACCTTGCTCAGTGGAACCTCGCCTGCCCGGACAGACTCGCCCCGATAGCTGACATCAGCGGACACTCTATGCCACGCTTCGGTAATAATCGGTGTGTCGGGCAGCGCCAGGCCATCGTCGGCTTCGGTTTCCTCTGGTGTCGCCCCCGCCAGGACACCCAGGTCCGCGATATCGAGATGTGTCGAGGTGAGTTCTCCACTCACCCGAGGGGGGCTGGCACCCGTTTCGATCGTCAGGTGGCCATTAAGATCGCTATCACCGATGACCCCTTCAAGTCCGGTTGCAATCCAGTTGTCATGGTCGCGGCGCAAGTGCCCCGCGATTCGAAATTCAGGCAAAGGGGGCAGCACCGGGCCAATCCAGTTTTCCAGAGCCTGTCCGCTTTCCGCTTCCAGCACCACATCTGCTTCAAGTGACTGTAATTCCAGGATAGAAGCCAGGGTAGAGCTCACCTGAACGGACAGGCCATCCGAAGCCGCCTCGGCTTCAAGCGGGTAAGCTGGTCGTAACGAGCCGTCCTCCAGGTTAAGCAGGCTGGGGATTGGAGCCCCTCTCACCTGCAGCTCCAGTGGCTTGTCTCGAAACGTGCCATTCACATTAAGCAACAGGTCCGGCGGCTGTCCCTCTTCAGCGGACTCAAGCATCACCTTGAGGTCGTCACCGACCCCGGCGTTACGATAGGCCAGACTTGCATTGTCAATACGCAGGTGGGCAAGTAGCGTATCGGGTTCAAACCTCGGGCGTCGTTCGATGGGCTCAAGCTCGAGAGAAAGTTCTGCATTCACGAGGTCGCCAGCGGGCAATGCACTGCTCAGTTCCGCCATGTCCAGATTCTGCAGGTTAATCTCCGCCGCTGCAGAAACGTTTTCAGCGCTGCTGGACAGGGTCACTTCTGCCTCCAGATTGGCGCCTGAAATGTCAAAGGTTAAGGGCGCAAGTCCAACGGAATGCTCACCAAACTGTACCTGAGCTTTGAGGTTCTGCAGCTGTGCCTGCTCCAATATCGCTTGGTCGACAGACAGAGCGATTTCTCCGCGTAAATCCGGTAAAACAGGCACAGAGAAGCCGGCATCTCCCCCGGATTCCGGCTGGACTGTCTGTAAAGCTGCAACGTCGAAATGTGGAGAGTGCAGTTGGCCGCCAAGGTTCGGCACTTCACCGGCGGTGTCTATCGTCAGTTCACCAGTAAGCTGGCTCTCGGCTACCCCTGTTTTTATGTCATGCACTCGCCATGTACTGCCTTGCCGTTCCAGGCCTGCCTCCATCTCCAGGCTTTCTCCGGCGCTAATCGCGAAGTTACCGCGGAAGACCGCTTCGTCGTTGAGGAAAGTCTCGACAGGATCAGATTCGATCTCCAGATCAAAACGCTGATCCTGAAACATCAGGGTCCCTTGAGCCTCCAGGGCCTCGTCACCCGACTGCACCCGAAGGGATGAAATGGAGAGTGTGAGTGGGGTTTCGCTCTCAGCGCCGCGGAAATGAATGTCTGTATCGAATATTGAGAGGTTGCGGGTCTCCAAAGGAGAGGCGCCATCTTCATCGGCTGGAGCTTGCTGGTTGTTTTGTTGCTCACCAAACACCCAATTACCCGGACCATCGGCAGGCTGTTCAAGGTTCAGTGTCACGCCGGTAACTTCGATGCCGTCCAATATCACCTCACCTCGAATAAGACCGCTAAACGAGGGCGAGACGCTGATACGCTGCGCTTCAAGCATATTCGGTAAAGCGGCCCATTCGGCGTTGCCAAGCTCTACCTCGTGAACCGATAACTGCAGTTTAGGAAATAAACCGACCGATACGTCGCCATTAATGGCGGCCGGGCGCCCGGTCGCTTCCTGGATTCGGTCGGTGATGAGTGGCTTCAGGAAAT
>CAZHAY010000027.1:0-28735 GCA_964530545.1 uncultured Marinobacter sp. | reverse complement strand
ATACGGATGATATTGGGATGGGACAGCCGCTTGGATTTGGCCGCTTCCCGGGCCAGCAGGCTACGGGCACCCGGATCACGGGTCAGGCTGGTGCGCAGCAGTTTGATGGCCACCAGACAGTCCCGGGAGCCAGCTTTCTCAAGGTTCTGGTCAACGGCTTTATAGACGTCACTCATCCCGCCGGAGGCAATCAGTGCGACAATACGATAGCGGTCGTTGAGCACCATGCCCAGGCGTTTGTGGCGCGGGCCTTCAGGTGCGTCCTGTTCGGCCTTTGGCCGGTCGGGGTCGTGGGTATGAGTGCTGTCGTCGAGCAGGGTTTCGGTGGCATCCATTGCCAGATCCTCTTGGTCCCTGAGGGTGTGTTTCCTGGACACGAATGCTAGTCAGGTTGCTACCATTGAGTCAAGGGACAGGCTTATGTTAAAACTCTGCAATGTGACGCGTTTCTGGTTATATCGAATTGGGGGGTCGCAACCTGCGGTAACCCCGATTGACTTTGACTTGTACACTGCATAATCTCTCTTCGACCTATGCCAGAGACCCGGTTTTGGAAGGGTTTCCGGCGGCGTTACCCGGACAGATTATAGTCCGGGAAAGTCAAAGGAGAGCGCATTCCGGTTGCCAGACCGGTCTGTCAGGACGGTTGTCAAAGGAAGGATTGGCTCATGGATCTCGAGCTTGCCATCACCAGTTATCAGCGGTTATCACCGACCGTTACTTCTACCCGCCGCTTTGGGCCAGGTGAGACCTGGGTGGTGGGTCGGTCAGAGGCTTGCGACTGGCAATTACCCGATCCTGCCAAGGTTGTCTCATCCCGCCATGCGGAAATCCGTAGCCCAGGCAACGGCGAGTTTCTGATTCGCGACATTTCTACGAACGGCGTTTTTATCAACGATGCTTCTGAGCCCCTGGGGCGCGACGCCGAGGCAAGCCTTCACGACGGCGATCGGCTGCGTTTTGGTGACTACGAGCTGACAGTGAGTCTGTCGTCGAAAGCGGCAGCTGAGCCAGTGCCTATGCCTGCTCCATCGCGGCAGGCGGCGCCACCGGCCTCCATGGCGGCCATAAGCGCGCCAGAGCCGTTACCGTCTGTCTCTCTTGAGTCGGCGCGGGCCGACCAGATTGATCCGGGCAGTAACCTTGCCTCTGGCCTGAATGAGCGGTTTCTCGGCGACAGCCATGTGGAATTGCCGAAGGCAGGTATCCCGGATCAATGGGATTGGGGTGCCGTTGCCACCGATGATGCCGCAGAGCCTGCCGGCGCTGCCGATGACCAGTTAAAGGCGTTGCTGGATGGGCTCGGCCTGCACGGTATGGATACGGCGAAACTTACCGCCGATCAGTGTCGGGCACTGGGGGTTCTGACCCGTTCGCTGCTGGATCGCCTGCTGGATCTGCTCCATATGCGGGCGCAGCAAAAGCAGCAACTACGGGTGAAGCAGACCCTGTTCCAGCGCAGCGAGAATAACCCTCTCAAGTTTTCAGCCACCGCCAGTGATGCGCTGGAGGGGCTGCTGTTCCGTCGCCATCCGTCCTATCTGGGGCCGGAAGAGGCCGTCACTCAGGCGTTCGGCGATGTGGTCAGCCACGAGCGCGCGCTTCTCAGTGGCGTTGAAGAGGTCATCCGCGACCTGTTGAAGCCGCCGCCCGAAGCCGGCACCGGGCGTTTACTGGGTAGTCGGAAAGCACTGGCCGCGCTGCAGAGCCAGCGCCAGCAACACCAGCAGGAGTACGGTGATATCGACCGTATGCTGCGCAGCGATACATTTGTGGATGCCTATGAAGTGGCAGTCAGTCGTAGTGAAAGGGAGTAGTCGAATGCGCTGGATTCAGTATTTGTTCCTTATGAGTGTGGTTGTGCTCAGCGGCTGTGCCGTCGCCAATTATGTTGTTGATCCCTACACCAATATTCGTTTCGAAGCTGGTGACACCATCAACCCGGATGCGTCCGGGCGAGCCTCTCCGCTGGTGATCCGGGTGTATGAGCTCAAGGCCGTGGATACTTTCCGCAGTGCCGGGTTCTTCGACCTGTATGACGAGCCCGAGGCGGTGCTCGAAGGCGATCTGCTGGCGATGGAAGAGATTATCCTGCGCCCGGACCTGGTCGAGGTCCTGCCCATGGTGCTGGACAAGAAGGCTCGTTACATCGGCGTTGTCGCCGCATTCCAGAATATCGATGAAGCCGGCTGGAAGCTGATCCTGGATGCCAGCCCGAAAGGGTACAAGGACATCACCGTCTCAGTGGATGGCCTTGGCATGGAAAGAGTGCGCAACTGACCGGGGCTGCCGCCTCAAACCGATCAAGAAGGACGTATTATCATGGAACGATTGGCCAAGGTTGCGTGGTCCGAGGGCATGTTGCTCCGGCCTCAGCACTTCCAGCAACAGGACCGTTTTCTCTATCACACCGCCTCCCAGCGTCATGCGCTGATCAGCCCCCACGGCTATGGCGTACGTGAGCTGGTTATGGACCAGCAGGCCCCGGCGCTGGGTCAGATCAGTCTGGTGAAAGTGACCGGTATCCTGCCTGATGGCATGCCGTTTTCCTTCGCCCAGGGCGATGGTCTGGAGCTGACCGTACCCGGTGATGCCCGGGATGAACTGATCTGGCTGACGGTTCCCCTGGAGCGCCAGGCGGGGCTGAACATCGCGATGCCGGAGCAGGGCCAGGTGGCCCGTTACCGGTTCCACGAAAACAGCGTGCTGGATGATTCGGATGAAAGCGGCGAGGAGGAAACCCTCGGGCTGGCGCGACTGAATCCATCACTGCGAATGGGCCGGGAAGACCTGGCGGGTTACGCCGCGATTCCGGTCGCGCGGGTCGTGGAAGTGATCGCCGACAAGGAAGTGCGGCTGGACCGTAACTACATGCCCCCCTGTCTCGACATTGAGCAGGTAGCGCCGCTGGCATCGTTGGTGCGTGAGTCGCTGGCCATGGTCAAGCAGCGTGCGCGGGCGCTGGCCGGGCGTATGCAGAAAGGCGCCGAACAATCGACGACGCTGTTCGACGTGTTGATGCTGCAGACCCTTAACCGCTGGCAGCCGGTACTGGAACACCTCAAGGACAGCCCGCTGGTTCATCCCGAGCGCTTTTACGAACTGGTGGTCACGCTGATCGGTGAGCTGGCGACCTTCACCCGGGCGGAGAAAGTACCGCCCCAGCTGCCGTCCTACAGCCACGATCGCCTGACTGAAACCTTCGGCGACCTGGCGGCGGCCCTCAGCCAGTCCCTGAGCACCGTCCTGGAGCAGACCGCGGTCGCACTGAAACTGGAAGAAGCCCAGTTTGGCATCAAGGTCGCGCCGCTGACGGACAAATCCATGCTGGAAACCGCCCAGTTTGTCCTTGCGGTACAGGCGGATCTCACCACGGAAGATATCCGCCGCCGTCTGCCTGCCCAGATCAAGCTGGGGCCGGTGGAGCACATCCGGGATCTGGTCAACAACCATCTGCCGGGCATCGGCATCAGCGCGCTGCCAGTGGCGCCCCGGCAGATTCCGTTCCATGCGGGCTACCACTATTTCCTGTTGGACGCCAAATCCGACCGTTGGGAGCAGCTCAAGCAGAGCGGCGGCCTGGCGCTGCATGTGTCTGGTAATTACCCCGGTCTCAAACTGGAGCTGTGGGCCATCCGGCAGTAGTCGGTCTCAGGGACGTGAGTATCACACAGGGATGATGACATGAACGACAGTACCGTAATCAAGCCGCGCCCCGGCGCGCGACAGGTGGACCCCAGGCCGGACCGTTCCGCGCCCTCGGACGACCGTACCCAACTGGCATCTTCGATTGGTGCGGGAGCCGCTCCGTTTCAGAGTGGGGAAGCAACCCGTTTCCGCCTGCCGACGACCCGGCTTGGCCCGGTCTGCGACGAAGCTTCCCGACTGCTGTCGGTGGCCAACCGCCTGGCCCGGGCGGACGCCGTGGAAGACATGACGCACCTGCGCCGCCAGTGCATGGATCTGGTACGGGAATATCGTGCGGCACTGAAGGCCGCCGACGAGAGCCCCGAGACCATCGATGTGGCTTCCTATTGTGTCTGTGCGCTGCTGGACGAAATTGTGCTGAACAGCCAGTGGGGGCAGGGCGGCCAATGGGCAGCGGCTTCGCTGTTGTCCGAATTTCATTCCCAGACCTGGTCCGGCACCCATTTCTTTGAGCTGGTGGACAAGGCCCGGCGCACCTCGAACTTCCCGCTGATGATGCTGCAATACCTGTGTCTGTGCCTGGGTTTCAAGGGTCGCTACCGGGTCGAGGAGCGCGGCGAAGAGCAGTTGGATATTCTGCGGGATTGTCTGTACCACGAGATCTGTGCCGATCAGGGCCGCTTTACCACGCCCTTTGACCGGAGCTGGGAAAGCCGTGTTACGCCAGGGTCTGGGCTCAGTTACGGCATTCCGCTCTGGGTTGGCGCGGCGGTGTGTGCGGTTGCGCTGTTGCTGGGCTATCTGTGGCTGACGCACCAGTTGACCAGCCAGGCAGAGCCGGTGCTGGCGGAGCTTAACCAGGTTGGAGTTCCGGAACGTCCGGTGCAGGAAGGTACCGGCAATCCGGACGACCTGCGCTATCTGAGGCAGATGTTACAGACGGAAATTGACCGGGGGCTGGTGGAGCTGGATGGCGGAAACATGGGCACCCGCTTGCGCATCGGCAGCGAAGCCCTGTTCGACTCCGGCGGCGTCTCGGTGAGGGCCGACATGGAGCCGATTATCAGCAAGATCGCCCGGGCGCTGGAGTCCACGTCGGGCTCCATTCTCGTTACTGGTCATACCGATGACCGGCCCATCGCTACGGCGCGATACCCGTCTAACTGGCACCTGTCCCTGGCCCGCGCAACGTCGGTAGCCGACATGCTGGGCCGAAATGGCAATCTTGGCGGCCGGCTGTGGCCGGAAGGGCGGGGCGAAGCCGAACCCCTGTTTAGTAACGATACCCCGGAGAACCGGGCGCGCAATCGTCGTGTTGAAATCCTGTTGGTTCCGGAAACTTGAGGAAGAGGTCTGAGTGATGGCATGGATTCGCCGTGTAACCGCGTTTTTTACCTGGCGCCGGGTGTTTCTTGCGCTTGGTGTGCTTGCCCTGGTACTGCTGGTCTGGTTTGGTGGCCCGCTGCTGGCGATTGCTGACTACAAGCCGCTGGCGTCCGTGGCAGCCCGGCTGGTGTTTTTACTGACCCTGGTCATTGTTGTTCTGGCAGTGAGTTTGTGGAAGGCGCGCCGTCAGCGTAAGGATAACGAAAAAGTCGTCACTGAGATGATGGCCGGCAATGAGCAGGACGAATTACTGAAAGAGGAAATGGATACCCAGCGGGCCAACCTCCGCAAGGCGCTGACACTGATGAAGCAGTGGAAGCCGGGTCGTTTCCGCTCGGTTTACGAACTGCCCTGGTACATGATCATCGGCGCCCCGGGGTCGGGGAAGTCCACGGCATTGCTGAATTCGGGTCTCGAGTTTCCTCTCAAGAGCGAGATGGGTCTGGACTCGGTGAAAGGTGTCGGCGGTACCCGCTACTGTGACTGGTGGTTTACCAACCGCGCGGTAATCATCGATACCGCAGGGCGATATACCACCCAGGAATCCGGTGACAAACGTGATGCCAAGGGCTGGAAGTCCTTCCTGGGACTGCTGCGGAAGTACCGTTCCCGTCAGCCGATCAACGGGGTCATTCTTTCCGTCAGCGTGGCTGACCTGCTGGAGCAGACTCCCACCGAACGCCAGCTCCACGCCCGTGCCCTGAAACAGCGGGTGCAGGAGCTTCGCAACCGGTTGGGTGTGGTGTTCCCGGTCTATGTGCTGCTCACCAAATTTGACCTTCTGGAAGGCTTCAGCGATACCTTTGCCATGCTCTCGGAACAGGAGCGGGATGAGGTATTCGGCATTACCTTCGACCTGCATTCCGTGCGGGACCCGGAACAGCTGCCTGTCGTGTTCGAGCAGGAGTTCGACGGTCTGCTGGAGCGCCTCAGCCATTTCCTGCTGCATCGTCTGCAGCAGGAGCGTACCCCGGAAACCCGGCGCCGTATCTATCAGTTCCCTAAACAGGTAGCCCTGCTCAAGGCACCGCTGTGGAATCTGATGAAGGAAGTGTTTTTCCCCTCGGCCTATGAAGATGTCCCGCTGTTACGGGGAATCTATCTGGTGTCCTCCGAACAGGATGGGCGTACCACCGACAAGGTCGCATCACTGGTCGATCGTCAGCTGCGGCTGAAGTCACCCGGACAGGCCGGGCCGGCCCAGGGGCTGCCCAGCGATGGGTTTTTCCTTAACCGGCTGTTCGACAGCATTATCTTCTCCGAGCACGGCCTGGCCATGGCCGATGGCTCTCGGGACCGTAACTACCGCCGGTTGCGTCAGGTAGCAGTCGCCGCCATGGTGGTCATCAGCGCAGCGATCGGCATGTCCTGGTACCTGGAATACCAGTGGAACCGGGATCTGATTGCCCAATACCGGACCGACACCGACAGGTTGCAGGGCGACATTGACCGCTTCCTGACCAGTAACGGTAACTGGATGGTGCTGAACGATATGCTCAATACGGCATCGGGCATGCCGGGGGTCAAAGGTACGCCATTGCCGGAAGGCGGGCATTACCCCCTCGGTTTCTTCCGCAATGGATCGCTTGCCCAGGCGGCCGAAGGAGCCTATGGCCGGTTGTTGCAACACCGGTTTGCCGAGACTTTCCGGGATTCGCTGGAGAGTGAGGTGTCGGGCAGTTTCGGCAACCTGGAGTATCTGTACGAGAGCCTGAAAACCTACCTTATGGTGAGCAACCGAGAGCATTTTGAGCGGGATCAGGTATCCGCCTGGCTTGCCTTTATGCTGTCCTACAAGCTGCCGGGCGAGATTAACCGGCCAACCCGGGAAGAGCTGTCACAGCATCTGGGGCAGTATCTGGCCCTCAACCATAATATTCCGGCAGACCGGGAGCTGGTTGCCGAAGCCCGGGCCGAGCTGACCGCCATGCCGCTGGATGAGCGCGCCTACCAGCGCATCCGTTCGGATGCCGCCAGCGCCGGGCTGCCGGATTTCACCATCAGCAAGGTACTGGGTACCGTTGCCGAAGAGGTGTTTGAGCGTCGCTCCGGAGAATCCCTGCGGGACGGTGTGCCCGGTCTGTTTACCGTACACGGCTACCGTGGCGTATTTGAGGCAGAGCGAGACCAGATTGTCGGTCATCTGCTGGAGGATTCCTGGGTCTATGGGCAGGAAACCGCCGACTTCCGGAACCTGGATGAGAGTCGCATCAAGCAGTTGGTGGAAGACCGTTATTTCCGGGACTACATCCACGCCTGGGATACCCTGCTGACGGATCTCAAGGTTCGCAGCTTTAGCGGCAGCCGTGACGGTCGTTACCTGATGGATCTGTTGTCTGGACCCGATGCGCCGATTGACCGGCTGGTGGCGGCGGTTCGCTTCAATACCCGTCTTTCGGTGGAGGAGCAGGACCCGACAGCCAGCGAGGCGTTGGGCAACGTGGGCAGTATGGTTCAGGAAGATCTGGCTCGCCGAAGCCGGACTTTTGACCGGATGCGGCGCATCATGCCCGACAGCGTGGTGGCCGAGCACGAGCTGACTCCCGTGGACCGCGCGTTCCGGCCTCTGCACGAGATCAGTGAAGAGACGCTGGGAACTCTGCGGGAACGTGCCCGCATTATGGCGCGGTACTTTGCCGAGCAGGATCAGGGCGTGCCCAGCAGTTTTGCAACGGTCTCCCGGGCGGACTTTGATGACGCCGCCAAGGGCTTCCAGGCTGCCGTTGGTAACAGCCAGGCTGGGCATCTTCAGGCCTGGCTGGGAGATATCTCCGGCGATTCCCGCAAGCTGGTTCAGGTATCGTCCACACGCCGGGTGAACGACATCTGGCGGAGCCAGGTCTTCCGGGAGTATCAGGCCGCTATCGCCGGCCAGTATCCGCTGGACCAGGGCGCAGAGTCTGAAGTGGCGCTGGCTGACTTTGCGGCATTCTTTGGTTACGGCGGCGTGCTGGATACCTTCTTCCAGAACCATGTGGCGGATCACGTGGATACCAGTACCTCACCCTGGACACTGGAGCCGGGCTCGGGTATCCGCCAGTCCAGCCTGCAGGTTTTCCTGAAGGCGCGGGAGATCCGGGAGGCGTTCTTTGTTCAGGGCACGCAAACCCTGAAAGCGAACTTCACCCTCAAGCCGGCTTATCTGGACAGTCGCGTAGCCCGGCTGCAACTGCGGATCGGCGATCACTCCCTGAATTACCGCCATGAGCCGCCCCGGGCCCTGGCTTTCGAGTGGCCGGTGCGTGCGGGAGCGGGAGATGTTCGCGTCACCATGACCCGGGGCACCGGAACCGATACGGCGATTCAGCGCAACTTCCGTGGCGACTGGGCGCTGTTCCGCTTCCTGTCGGCTTACGGTGGGCTGAACGGTCAGGGCCGGACCCGAACAGTGGATATTCTCGCGGATGGTTATGTGGCAACTCTGGAAATGACGCCGGACTCGGTAAAACACCCATTCGACCTGGCGATCGTTCAGAACTTCCGGCTGCCATCGAGATTATGAGCCAACGACACAGGAAACAGCAGGCATGAGCTGGGGTTATCTGGGTAAGGTGCCGGGGCGTGGGGATTTTCTCACCCATAACGTAAGTCCTGAGTTCCGGGATCTGTTTTTTGAGTGGTGCCAGGCGGGGCTGGCGGTGAGCCGGGATCAGCTGGGCGACCACTGGCTGGATGCCTGGCTGACGGCGCCTATCTGGCATTTCTGCTCGGCCCCCGGCGGTATCGCGGAAGCCGGCGTGGTGGGCACCATGATTCCCTCCGTCGACCGGGTGGGGCGGCACTTCCCGTTTCTGGCGCTGGCGGAGTTTAACGGGGTTGCGCTCGACGCCTGGCGTCGGCCGGATTGGGCGGCCGCCATGGAAGACTGCATCCTGGCGGTGCTGGACGATCACTGGGAGGAGGAATCCTGGCGTCAGCGTCTGGCCTCAGTGGATCAGCCCGGGTCGGACGCTACCCGGCTAGCCTGGTCACCGGTGGACGGCAATCTGGTGGTGCCTGGCGGTGCGCGGGAAGGTGACTGGCTGGATGCGATGCTGCGGCAGCAGGGCCGTTCTGTGGTCTGGTGGACACAGGGATCCGCTTTTGTGGAGCCTTCCACACTATTGACGGATGGCCTGCCCAAGGTAGGCCAGTTCGCGGCAATGATGGTGGGTCAATGGCAGAATTACGGCTGGCAGCAGGCAAAGCTTGAGGAACATTAACGTCATGCAGGCAGAGTCGATAGCGTTCAGCCACCGGGGCGGGGTTCGCGACCATAACGAGGATGCGTTTGTCGAACTGACCGACAGCGGTTTGTGGGTGGTGGCGGACGGGATGGGCGGTTATCGGGCCGGAGACGTGGCCAGTCAGCTGATCTGTGACACGGTTACCGGTGCTTACCGGCGACATGACGGTATGCTGGGGAAAGTAGAGCTGGAGCAGGCCATACAACAGGCCAACCGGCGTATCCGGCGATACGGCCAGGAGGAGCTGGCGGGTCAGACCCTGGGGTCGACGGTAGTGGCACTGTTGATTAAAGATGGCTACTACCATCTGTTCTGGGCCGGTGATAGCCGCTGCTATCTGGCCCGCCGGGGCGAGCTGTTCCGGTTGTCACGGGACCACAGCCAGGTCGCCGAGATGGTGGACCAGGGCATTATTGATGAGCATGAGGCCGAGAGCCACCCGCTGGCCCATGTGATCACCCGGGCGCTGGGAGTGGAAGACGATCTGGCGCTGGACTATCGCTGTGGAACCGTACTGCCCGACGACTGCTTTATGCTCTGCAGTGACGGAGTGAGTAAAGAGCTGGAGGACGCTGAGTTACAGGGTTTTCTCTGCGGCGGTCCGATAGACGAAGTCAGCATGGCAATGATGCATTCCCTGCTGGTCAGGCAGTGCAACGACAACATTACATGTATTATTGTTAAAGTTTCGGATGGTTGTTATAGTCCTGAACCAGTGACAGGAGCGGAGGATCAGACGATCCCCATGAAACTCCGGTTACCGTGACGGAACACGATCGACGGACCAATGATGAAGAACGCAGGAAGCGTCATGATGGACCATACCCCTCACCTTCTCGATATCCAGACTTTGGTGGCAGACATTGCGCCAGAGCAGCCCTGCGGGGACGATACCCGCGAGGATGTTTCCCCCCAGTCACCTTATTTCACCCTGAAGGATCTTCGCAGTCAGGCGCGGGCGCTCGAGCGTCAGGTGCTGGCCGACGACGAAATTGTCACCGTGCCCCAGTGGCGGGCATTGGCTACCGATATTCCCGTGCTGCTTACCGAGCGCACCAAGGACCTTGAGTACGTTGCCTGGTTGATCGAAGCCTTGTGCCGCGAGCATGGCTTTATTGGTCTTGCGGATGGCTTTCTGCTGGCACGGGAGTTCCTGCTGAACCACTGGGACAACCTGTATCCCTCTCCGGATGAGGAAGGGCTCGCCACCCGTATTGCGCCACTGGTAGGCCTGAATGGGCTGGATGCCGAGGGCACCCTGATACAGCCGATTCTGTCCATTCCCCTGTTCCAGGACGAAAGTGGCGGCGCCTACGCCACCTGGCACGCCGAGCAGGCAGCCGAAGTCGGTCGCCTCGATGAGGACCGTGCCCAGAACCGGATTCGCAGCGGCGCAGCCTCGCCGGAGCAGTTACAGGCGGCCGTTGCCAATACGCCCGTGGAAGAGCTCGCCTCCTCCCGCGAAGCCATCCGCACCGCACAGCAGGCCTTCCTGGCGCTCTCCGAAGTCATGGATGAAGTGATGGCAGAGCCGCAGCCAACCACCAATATCCGGCAGGCACTGGATCGCTGTCTGGCGGTTCTTTCCCATCATGCCGGTGCCCGTATTGACCAGTGGACCCAACAGCACGCCCAGGTAGCCGAAGCCGAATCAGCGCCAGAGCAGATGGACGCGGTTGGCAGAAGGGCACCCGCAGGGGCACAGAAAATTGATCCCGTGCAGGTGGCGGTTGAGAGTCGTAGCCAGGCGCTGGCCGAACTGCGGCATCTTTCCGATTTTTTTCTCAGGACCGAGCCCCACTCGCCCGTGTCCTACGCCATACGCCAGGCCGTACGCTGGAGTGAGTTGTCATTGCCGGAGCTGATGCAGGAACTGATCGACGACGGCGGAGCCCGAAGCGGGTTCTATCGATTGACCGGAGTGCCGGCCCCCGAGCCGCGGGAGTAACAGCGGTAAACAAGGGCCTTCCGAAGGCTCCCAAACAGTGAAGCGCTACAGGAGACAGAGACATGGACAGCATTCACGACAAACTATCCAGGGTGCGCAAGCCCCGGGTACATATTACCTACGACGTTGAAACCGAAGGGGCCATGGTCAAAAAAGAGCTGCCCTTTGTGGTGGGCGTGATGGGCGACTTCTCCGGTAACAACAGCGATGCACCGAAGCCGCTCAAGGACCGTCGTTTTATCCAGATCGACCGGGACAATTTCGACGACGTTATGCGTCGGATGAGCCCGAAACTGAGGCTCAAGGTTGACAACAAGCTGGCGGATGATGATTCCCAGATGGCGGTGGAGCTGAGCTTTAACTCCATGGATGACTTCCAGCCTGCGGCGGTGGTCAATCAGGTGGAGCCGCTGCGGGAGCTGATGGAAACCCGTAACAAGCTGCGGGATCTGATGACCAAGGTGGACCGCTCCGAAGAGCTGGAAGAGCTGCTCGAGCGGGTGCTGAACAACTCTGACGACCTGCAGAAACTGAAAGCAGATCTTGGAGAAACCGGGGGAGACCAGGAATGAGCGTCGAAACTCAGGTAGACGGCAACGAAGCCGTTGTCGCGGAAGACGGTGCACTGAGCCTGCTGGACCAGGCCATTGGCGCCACCAAACAGACCGAGAGCGATCGCGCCCGGGAACTGATTCGTACCCTGGCTGAAGAAGCCATGAAAGGTACAGTCACCTGGAACAAAAACCTGACCATTACCTTCCGTCAGGCTATCGCGCAGATTGACAAGCTGATCTCTACGCAGCTCTCTGAAATCATGCACCAGGCGGAGTTCCAGCAACTGGAAGGTTCCTGGCGTGGGCTGCACCACCTGGTCAGCAATTCCGAAACCAGCGCCACCCTGAAGATCCGCATGCTCAACGTGAGCAAGAAAGATCTGCATAAGGATCTGTCCAAGGCGGTGGAGTTCGACCAGAGCCAGATCTTCAAGAAGATCTACGAGTCGGAATTCGGCACCGCAGGCGGTGAGCCATACGGCGCCATGATCGGTGACTACCAGTTCACCAATCATCCGAACGACATTGAAACCCTCAGCCTCATGTCCAACGTGGCGGCGGCTGGCTTCTGTCCGTTTATCTCTGCCGGCGGATCCGGCCTGTTCGGCTTCGATGACTGGACAGAGCTGTCCAAACCCCGTGATCTGGAAAAGGTCTTCGAGTCGCTGGAGTACACCAAGTGGCGGTCGTTCCGCGAGAGCGAGGATTCCCGCTTCGTCACCCTGACCATGCCGCGGGTACTGGCACGTCTGCCATACGGCGAGGCCACCCGTCCGGTGGAAGAATTCGGCTACGAGGAGTTCGAGCTGGATCCGGCCTCTGGCATGGCGCTGACACCGGATCACGAAGAGTATTGCTGGATGAACGCCGCCTACGTCATGGGAACCCGCATGACTAACGCATTCGCCAAGTACGGTTTCTGTACCGCCATCCGTGGCGCGGAAGGGGGCGGCAAGGTGGAAGGTCTGCCGGCGCACGTGTTCCAGAGCGACGATGGCGACCCGGATCTCAAGTGCCCGACCGAAATCGGCATTACCGATCGCCGTGAAGCCGAGTTGAGCAAGCTGGGCTTCCTGCCCCTGTGCCACTACAAGAACACCGATTACGCCGTGTTCTTTGGCGCACAGAGCTGTCAGAAACCGAAGGTTTACGACAACCCGGACGCCACCGCTAACGCCGCGATCTCTGCGCGCCTGCCCTACATGATGGCCACGTCCCGTTTTGCTCACTACCTGAAGGTTATGGCCCGGGACAAGATCGGCTCATTTATGGAAGCGGAAGACGTCGAGCACTGGCTGAACCGCTGGATTCTGAATTACGTCAATGCCTCTGAAGGCGGCGGTCAGGAAATTCGCGCCAAGTTCCCGCTGGCGGATGCCCGGGTGCAGGTGCGGGAGATTCCGGGCCGTCCGGGGTCTTATAACGCTATCGCGTGGCTCCGGCCCTGGCTGCAAATGGAAGAATTGACCACCTCGCTTCGCCTGGTGGCCAAAATTCCAGAGATGGGCAATTGATGTACGGGTTCTTCGGAACCGCTTCGAGCTGAAATGGATGTTAAGCAGGGATGCTTCATGGGCGTAGCACTGAGCTTCGTTGACAGGGATTATCTTGACCATCAGGCGCCGGTAAAGGCTTCGGTTGTACCCGACCGTGGCTTTGCCGAGCGCCTGGTGGCGGAAGCGGACGATCTCCAGGCGTTGCTGCTGTTGCTTGGCCGTGCTGATCCCGAGCGTCAGTGGACCAGATCGGATATCACCGGGCTGCTGGCTTCCATGCTGGTCAGCCTGGATCAGCTGCTGGAGCAGCAGCTTAACGCTGTTCTCCATCACCCTGTCTTTCAGGCGCTCGAGGCTAACTGGCGCGGGTTGCAGCTGCTCACCGATCAGGTGGTTGAAAGCGACAACGACGGGTTGGCGAGAGTCCGGTTGCTGGACCTGAGCTGGAACGAGGTGCGCAAGGATCTGACCCGCGCCATCGAGTTTGACCATTCACGTCTGTTCGCCAAGATCTACTCGGAAGAGTTCGGGAATCCCGGCGGAGAGCCCTTTGGTCTGCTCCTGGGAGCCTGGACGATCAGCCACCGTACCGAAGGTGGCCAGTCCAATATGGACATCCTGCGGGAGCTGACCAAGGTTGGTGCGGCGGCCTTTGCGCCGGTTATCGTCAATGCTGATCCGAGCTTCTTCGGTGTGGACCGGTTCGCCGATCTGACCGCTGTGAGTGATCTCGACAGCCACTTCAGTCAGCCTGATCTTGCCCGCTGGCAGTCACTGCGCGAGGAAGCGGACGCCCGCTTCCTCGGCCTGGCCATGCCCAGAATGCTGCTGCGGGCCCCCTATCCCGGGCCGGGAGAGGGGCCAGAACAGTTCCGCTACCGGGAATCAGGACGCCGCACTGAACAGGATTACCTCTGGGGTCCCGCCTGTTTCGGATTTGGTGCGGTAGCGATCCGGGCCTTCTGTGAGTCCGGCTGGTTTGCCCAGATTCGCGGTTTCCGCGCCGGTCAGGTGGGCCACGGGGTGGTGGACAATCTGCCTGCCATTCAAAAATTTACCAGTACGGGTGAGATATTCCCCAGCCGGCACGCAGTGGACTGGCAGATTACCGACCGCATGGAACGGGCACTGGCGGAAGAAGGCTTCCTGCCGCTGTCGCCTCTGGCCAATACGGAAATGCTGGCGTTTCACTCGGTGCCATCGGTGCAGAGACCGACGGCCTATGACGACGTGACTGCCCAGATGAGCGCCCGCCTTTCGGCGATGCTCCATTACACCCTGTGCGTCTCGCGCTTCGCCCACTATCTGAAAGTCATGGGCCGCGACCGCGTCGGTGGCTACCGCACGCCGGAAGACTGCGAAGAGCAGCTGCGCAAATGGTTACGCACCTACACCATGGCCAGTGAAGGGGCATCGGACGAAATGCGTGCACGGTTCCCGCTGCGGGATGCTCATGTGTCGGTCAAAGCCAAGGCGGGAGACCCGGGCAAGTTTTTCTCCGTTATCCGCCTGCAGCCACACTTTCAGATCGACCAACTGGTCACAGGCATGAAGCTGATTACCGAGTTAACGCCGGTAAACCGACTTTAACACTGACCGGTGCGGCGGAATCCGTACCGGCCAGACAGAACACCGTGAACCCTGAGGGGTTCCATAATCAGGAATTTGAGTATGGAAACGATCCGGGAACTCTTGTCATCAGGCCAGCTGGAAGCTGCCATTGGCCACGCCCAGACGACCCTTCGTCAGGATCCGGCGGCCACCGACGTCCGGGCCTGCCTGATCGAGCTGCTCTGCCTGGATGGCCAGCTCGAGCGGGCCGACGAAATGCTGATGTCGCTGGCCAAACACCAGCCAGACTGGCTGGCGGGCGCAGCCAATCTGCGCCAGCTGATGCGCGCACAACACGCGCGGGTCGCTCTGACAAACGGTCAGTTGGCAGACGATGTGGTGGCTACCGAAGGCGAGCAGCTGGAGGCTTTACTGGCTACCCACCTGGCTCTGTCTGAAGGCCGTTACAGCGATGCTGCCGAGGCCGCCGGTCGGCTGGAAGCCGGTCGTAGTCCGGCGATTTATCAGGTTGGCGACCTAGCCGGGGATTTCCGCGACTGCGACGACAGCCTTGCCGGGTTCTTCGAAGGGCTGGGTACCGATGGTCACTACTACCTCTGGCTGTGGAGCGACATTCAGGAAGTGGAATTCCACCGTGCGTCGTCTCCGGTGGAACTGATCTGGCGCCGCGCCAGCGTCACTCTGAAAGATGGCCGGCAAGGTGAGGTGTTCGTGCCGCTGACGTATCTGAACAGTGTGACCGAGACCCAGAAACTGGGTCGGGAGACGGACTGGCAGAGCCACGATGACAAACTGATCACCGGTCTTGGCCTGAAGATGTTTCTGCTGGGCGACGAGGCGATCACCCTGGAAGGCCTGCAGCGTCTGACCTGCATCGATGAGGTTGCGGTCAGTGAAGCCGAAAACGTCGAGGCGCACGGATGAAAGCCAAACTCCAGATGAGCCTGCTTGACCGGCTGGCGGAAGGCGATGACAGCCGACCGACCCTGGCCCGTATTCGTCAGTCGGTTCGACGGGATCTGGAGTGCCTGCTGAATGCCCGTCGGTCATGGTTGCCGCTGGAAGCAGCTGGCAAGGAGCTGAAGACTTCCGTTCTCGGCTATGGCCTGCCGGACTTTACGGTGATGGACCTCAGCACCGAGGAAGGCCGCCAGTGGCTGTGTGATGAGGTGCGGGAGACGATTAACCGGTTCGAGCCCAGGCTGGCCCGGGTACGGGTTGAGCTGCGGGATGGCGATACCCCCATCGACCGGCAATTACGGCTGCGGATAGATGCCGTATTGCTGGTAGACCCGGTACCGGAACCGGTCGCGTTTGATTCGCAAGTGGAGCCGGTCACCCTGGCGGTGACGCTTCAGGAGTGTGCGTAATGAGTGAAGAGCTTCTTCAGTATTACAACCGCGAGTTGGCCTATCTGCGGCGGCAGGGTGCTGAGTTTGCCCGCGCCTACCCGAAAGTGGCCGGTCGTTTGCGGGTGAGTGATGAAGCCGTCGAAGATCCCCATGTGTCTCGGCTGCTGGAGGGTGTGGCATTTCTGACCTCACAGATCCGTCAGCGGCTCGACGGCCACTTTCCGGAGCTGACCGATATCCTGATGGGCAGCCTCTATCCGGACTACCAGGCCCCGATACCGTCCATGACGGTGCTGCAACTGGGCGCGTCCCGGGCTCAGACCCACTGTTCGCCCCTGAGCGCCAACCAGGCTTTTGAAACCCGGGTCGAAAAAATGCCGGTCTGTGAGTTCCGGGCCCCGGGCGAGCATTATATTGCACCGGTCAAGGTGGAAAGCGCCGGTTTTCAGAACGCTCCGTTTGATGCGCCACGTCCGGTAGGCACAGAGGGTGCCCAGAGTGTTATTACGCTTCGGCTGTCGGCGCCCACACCTTTTAGTGAGATTGACCTGCCCTGGCTGCGGTTTTTCCTCCACGGTCAGGCACACCTGAGCAATGAGCTGTACGACCTGATTCATCGTACCGGCCTGGGCGTGGCGATATCGCCCGTCAGCGACCGGCGCCAACTGCGTTACTTCCCGGCCATCCAGCTCCAGGCTGTAGGCTTTGCCGATGATGAGGCGCTGATACCCTGGACCAACCGCAGTATGGCGGGATACCGCTTGCTGGCAGAGTTCTTTCTGTTCCCTGAAAAATTCCTGTTCACCCAGTTGAACGACATGGCTAGCCATTGGCCGGAAGCCACGGAAATTGAGCTGACGTTCTACCTGGGCGAGACGTCTCAGGAGCTTGAGAAGAGCTTCCAGGCTGACCATATGCGCCTGTGGTGTGTGCCCGTGGTCAACCTGTTCGAAGAAAGCCTGGAGCCGGCGCCACTGGATGACCTTCACCATGAACACCGGCTGGTGTCCCGCTACCGCAAAGCGGATGCCTTTGAAGTCGTCAACGTTGAGGCTGTCTCACTGGTCAACAGCGGCAAAATGCGGGAAATGGCGCCTTACTATGGCCTCGGCCACCCGCGCTGGCAGACGGACCTGGATCTTTTCTGGCACCTGCATCGCCGGCCTGCGGACTGGGCCGGCGGACAGATGGAACCAGGCACGGAAACCGTGCTGACACTGGTGGATAACCGTTACGGTAACCGGGATCTGGATGCGATTCCCGACGACGAAGCGCTGGTCATCAAGGCCCAATGCTGTAACCGCAATATCCCGGACCGCCTGCCATTCGGCGGTGGTGACCCCACCTTTAAAGCGGTGGCCGAACCACTGATCGATAAAGCCGAGGCACTGCTGGCACCAACCTCCACGGTACGCCCGGAGCTGGATGGCGCCAGCCGGTGGCAATTTATCCGCCATCTGAACCTGGAATATTTCACCGGTGAAGACGCCAGCGATCGACTCAAAGCCGTACTCCAACTCTATGATTTTCGCAAAACGCCCGAGTCCCGGGCCATGGTTGAGGGCATCGAAAAGGTTCAGGTGCGCCGGGTTACGGCCAGGGTTGGCAAAGGGATCCGCAGTGGACTGACCCAGGGAACGGAATTCCAGGTGACCTTCTCCCGGCCGCGGTACGCGGGCACCAGTATCTACCTGTTCTCGGCGGTGCTGGACCGGTTTCTGGCCCAGTTTGCCCAGCTCAACAGTTTCACGCGGTTGCGTATCCGGTTGGCCGGCCACAGCCGTGACTATCACGTCTGGCCCGCCCGTGCCGGCGAACGGGAGCTGGTATGAAGCAGCTGCCAGGGTCTTTTTTCCGCGAAGTCTGGCGTACCGAGCGTCAGCTGCCGGGTGAGAAAGCCGGCTATCACCGGGTTGGTCACGACGGATGGCCCGAGCGTGAACTGGTGCGGTTCCGCTCCAGTCAGCACATGGGCCTGGCGGGCCACGATGTAGTTGAGCGCAAGGTGCAGCGGCTGTCCAACGGCCTGCAGCAGGCTGAGTTGACGGTAGACACCATGGGCCTGACCGGTGCCAGAGGAGCACTGCCTTCCCATTACTCGGAAATGGTGCTGGCCCAGCTCAAGCAGAAATCGCCGGCGATGCGGGATTTTTTCGATCTGTTCAATCATCGACTGCTGTCGCTGTATTACCGGAGCTGGGAGAAGACCCAGCCTGCGGTCCATCAGGAGCGTCATGGCGAGGATGACTTTTCCCGCATTCTCAAGGCACTGACGGGCAGCGAGCAGCAATGGGAAATCTGGTACGGCGGTGCCCTGTCCCGGGGTGCCCGCTCGGCCAGCGCGCTCCGTTCGGTGCTGTCTGATATCGCCGGTATGCCGGTAACAGTACGAACGCTGCAGGGCGGCTGGGCCAGAGTTGCACCCTCCGACCAGACCCGGCTGCCGGACCGGCAGCAGGTATCCGGTCAATACGCGCGGTTGGGCGAGGCCATGATCGGCAGCCGCGCCTGGATGGCTGATCTCGGGGTAGACGTGGTGTTTCATCCGGCGGGCGGTAAGCAGGTGCGGGACATTCTGCCGCGCGGCCGGTGCAGCGCTGCCATTGCGCGGATGACCGGCCGCCTCGCCAGCGGTCAGCTCCGGGTTCGCTATCTGCTGGACGCTAAAGCCCGGGATCTGACGCCAACCCGGCTGGGGCACCAGGGCCGCCTGGGGGCCGACAGTTTCATAGCCGCAGGGCCGACCTCTGACCGCCAGGTGGAAGTCAGCTTTAAGCCAAGCCAAGGAAAGGAACAAGTGCGATGTCTGCAATGACACTGAAGTCACTGGTTGAGAAAATGAATGGCAGTACCCGTCAGGCCCTGGAGGGCGCTGTTGGGCAATGCTTTCAGCGTACCCATCACACGGTGGAGATCGAGCACCTGCTCAAGGCATTGCTGCAGGCACAGGACGACGACCTGGTGGGCGTGTTCCAGCATTTCGGGCTGGACATAGATCGTCTGCACAGTGAGCTTAACGACGGCCTGGAAAGTTTCCGTACCGGCAGTGGCGCGACGCCCAGCCTTTCACCCCGGCTGGTGGATCTGCTGCGCCAGTGCTGGCTCGATACCTCCATCGAATTCGGCGAGCCCGCCATGCGCGGTGCCACTCTGCTTTACACCTTGCTCAGTGACCCGGCGATGGCCGCCCTCGCGACCCGGCACGCCCGGGAACTGGAACGGCTAAATCCCCAACAGGTACTGGCCGGCTGGCCGGCGTTACGGGAACAGCTCGGTGGCGTTGAGCCGGAGCCCGTCCGCGGACCAGCAGGATCTGGCAAGCAGGAGCATTTAGGCCGCTTTACCATTGATCTCACGGCCCAGGCCCGTGAGGGCAAGCTGGATCCGGTACTGGGGCGTGACGACGAAATCCGTCAGATGATCGACATCCTGACCCGTCGCCGCCAGAACAACCCCATCCTTACCGGTGAGGCCGGCGTGGGCAAAACGGCGGTTGTTGAAGGGCTGGCTCAGCGAATTGCCGACGGTTCCGTACCGGAAGCCCTGCGGAAAGCACGCCTGCTGACTCTGGATCTGGCGCTGCTGCAGGCAGGTGCGGGGGTCAAGGGTGAGTTCGAGAACCGTCTCAAGGGTGTGATCGAGGAAGTCAAAGCGTCGGTAGACCCGATCATCCTGTTTATTGATGAGGCCCATAACATGGTCGGCGCCGGTGGCCAGGCGGGTCAGAATGACGCCGCCAACCTGCTCAAGCCGGCTCTGGCCCGTGGTGAGCTGCGCACCATCGCGGCCACGACCTGGGCGGAGTACAAAAAGTTCTTCGAAAAGGACGCCGCCCTTACCCGCCGCTTCCAGGTGGTCAAGGTGGATGAGCCGTCAGAACAGGTTGCCATCCAGATCCTGCGTGGGTTGGCCCCCGTCCTGGAAAAGCATCACGGCGTGACTATTGCGGATGAATCCGTATCAGCGGCGGTGCGCTTATCGACCCGTTTTCTCGCCGGCCGGCAATTGCCGGACAAGGCGGTGGCCCTGCTGGATACCTGCTGTGCCCGGGTCGCCATGAGTCAGGCCAGTATGCCCACCCGGCTGGAGAAAGCCCGGGCCGAGCTGGCCGCCCTTGAGCTTGAAGATGAGATCCTTGCCCGTGAGATTCGCACCGGTGCTAACCACGAGGCCCGCCTGCAGGAGCTGAACGAGCGTCGCCGTGAAGCCGAGCAGACGGTTGAACAGCTGGAAAAACTCTGGCAGACAGAGCAGACCCTGGTGGCGTCGGCAGCCGAGCTGGGCGAGCAGCTGAGCGAGCAGGCCAACGACGAACTGCGCGCCGAACTTAACGAATTGCGGGCCCAGCTGGCGGATCGTGAGCAACCCATGGTGCATTGGCAGGTCGATGGCCAGCTGGTGTCAGAGGTGCTGTCGGACTGGACCGGAATCCCCATGGGACGCATGCAGGCGGACGAAGTTGCCGGCATTCTGCGGCTTGACCAGAACCTGAAAGAGCGGGTTAAGGGTCAGGACCACGCCCTGGATGACATCTCGGAGACCATCCGGGTCGCCCGTGCCGATCTGGCCGACGAGAAAAAGCCCCTGGGTGTGTTCCTGCTGGTGGGCCCCAGTGGCGTCGGCAAGACCGAAACCGCGCTGGCGCTTGCGGAGCAGGTGTACGGCAGCGAGTCCAACCTGACCGTCATCAACATGTCGGAGTTCAAGGAAGAGCACAAAGTATCGCAACTGGTGGGCTCACCTCCGGGCTATGTTGGCTATGGGGAGGGCGGCGTGCTCACTGAAGCTGTACGTCGCAAGCCCTACAGCGTAATCCTGCTGGATGAAATGGAAAAAGCCCATCCAGGGGTTCAGGACATTTTCTACCAGGTGTTCGACAAGGGTTCCCTGCGGGACGGGGAAGGCCAGGATGTGGACTTCCGCAACACGGTCATCCTGATGACCTCCAACGCCGGCTCGGAACAGATCGCAGATCTGTATGCGGATGAGCTGACCGCGCCGGAAGACCCACGCACCCTGAAAGCGGCCATCTGGGAGCCGTTGCTGGACATTTTCAAACCGGCGTTCCTGGGGCGCACAACCGTACTGCCATACCGCCCATTAGGGCGTGAACAGCTGGCGGCCATTACCCGGCTGCAGCTGGAGCGAATCAATCAGCGCCTGCAGCGCCATCATGACGTGGCGCTCGGCTATGGCGACGCCGTGGTCGACGCCGTGGTGGAGCGCTGCACGGAGGCCAGCTCCGGCGCCCGGAATATTCAGCAGATCCTGCACAGGGATGTGCTACCCGCAGCGTCCAGACGGATTCTGGAATGCCTTGCGGATGAAACCCCGATCTCGGCAGTGGACATCACCGTGACTGACGGCGACCTACAGGTTGTGGTCAGTACCGCAGAGGTGGCCCACCGCCAGACCGAATCCATGGACGGCGCTTGAGCGACGGCCAGGATGACCATGTCCTCGTTACAGGACGTACGAAAAACCTAAGGAGATACACATGCAAGCGAATACCTATCTGGACTACGAAGGCATCAAGGGCGAAGCCACTGCCAACCAGTACAAGGACCTGATCACCGTTCTGTCCATGGACTTTAACGTTCACCGGACGATCACAGCTTACACCGGTACCGCGATGGACCGCGAAGCCTCTGCAACCCGCCTTGGCGATATCACCATCACCAAGCTGCAGGACAGCGCGTCTCCTGACCTGTTCCGTGAAGCCACCATTGGTAAGGGTAAAAAGGCTGTTTTCTACGTCACCAAGCAAGGTGAAGAGATTGAAGAAATCATGAAAATCGAGCTGACCGACGCCATGATTTCCAACTACAGCCTGTCTGTTCAGGGTGATCGCCCGACCGAGTGCATCACCATTTCGTACACCGAGCTGACCATGACTGCCAGCCCGGCGGACGACAAGAACAACGTTACCCAGCCGAAGGTGTACGGCTACAGCGGTATCAAGGGCCAGAAGCTCTGATTTCAGAGTTCTCTGTCTCAGGAGGACGCCTGCGGGCGTCCTCCCTATTCTTTTAATTCAGGATGGCGTGGACGTTCATGAGCAAGGAAACTCAGCATCATTTTCTCAAGATTCACAGCTCGCTTGGAGCCGATGCTCTCATTCTGGAGAAGCTCTCCATCAGCGAGGGCATGTCGCGACTGTTTGAAATCGAGGTGGGTTTTACCGCCAATAACCGCATCGCTGATGTGAAGCCTCACATCGGTGAAGAGGTGGTTATCAGTCTTGCCATGTCGGATGTGCTGGGCTCAAAAGAACGCTATTTCCACGGCCACTTCCTGACCATCAGTGAGCTGGGCAAGCCCATGCACAACAAGGACGGCCAGCGCTATAACGCTGTGATCGTACCTCGTGCCTGGTCTGCTACCAGCCGGACCAATTGCCGGATTTTCCAGGACCAGACCGCCCTGGATATCGTTGAAACCCTGCTGGGCGAGCACAGCGTCAAGCACCGTAAAGTCATTAACAGCGCGCTGTATACGCACCGGTATTACGTTCAGTACAACGAAACCGACTGGGAATTTATCTGCCGTGTGCTCGCGAACGAAGGCCTGACCTTCTTCTTCGAACACACCGACAGCGCACACACCATGGTCATCACCGACAGCGAGACCGCGTTCCAGCCGGCGCTGGAGAACCAGGTGGTGTTCAGCTCCCGCAACACTGGCAGTGCCCGTATCTCCCACTGGGAGCGCGGCTTTCGGGCCATGTCAGACCAGATGATGGAGCATGGCTTCGACTTCACCCGTCCCAATGACCGGGTGATTACCCAAAGCCAGGAGCAAGTGCCCGGCGACCTGTTTGGCCTGCGGGAGCTGTTTGAGTATCAGGGGGAAGACCGCCCTCTCAAAGACAAGGCCAATCTTACCCGTAAGCACTTGCAGGCACTGGCGATGGAGTCGGCCTCACTGGAGGCAATTTCCACCTATCGCTCCTTTGGTGCCGGGCTGACCTTCAGCTTCAGGAGCCACGAGGACGGCCTTCCGGACCCGAATGATTTCGTGATTACGGATATCCAGATCACGGCGGAAGTGCCCCTGAACTCCGATAACCAGCCGACGGCCGGTACGCTCGAATACCATAACGAGTTTCTCTGCCGCCCGGCGACTCAGCCCTATGTTCCGGCCCGTATCCCAAAGCCGGTCATGCCCGGCCTGCAGACTGCCACCGTGACCTGCCCGGCGGGGGAAGAGATTCATGTGGATGAGCATGGCCGGGTGAAGGTCCAGTTCCACTGGGACCGGGAAGGCAAATACGACCAGAAAAGCTCCTGCTGGATCCGCGTGGCCCAGAGCTGGGCTGGCGAGCGCTGGGGGGCGCAGTTTATTCCCCGCGTCGGCCAGGAAGTGTTGGTGGAGTTCGTCAATGGCGACCCGGACCAGCCGCTGATTACCGGTTCTGTCTATAACGGCAAGAACCCCATGCCCTATGATCCGGAATCTGAGAAGAACATTTCCGGTATCAAGTCCCGCTCCACCACCAAAGGCAGCGGCGCGAACTACAACGAGATCAGCTTCGATGACACCCTGGGCAGCGAGTGGCTTCGTATCCATGCCGAGAAAGATCACGAGCTGACCGTTGAAAATAACCAGACTGATGACGTGGGGGTAGACCGCGCCACCACAATCGGGAACGACGACCGGCTGAATGTGGGGAACAACCAGAACGTGACCGTCGGCAAGCATATTGTGATTGATGCGGGTAGCAGCATCACCATTCAGACCGGTGCCGCGTCCATCACCATGAGCAGTTCCGGCCAGATTGATATCAAGGGCAGCGCGATCAGCGTCAATGGCTCATCGGTTATCAACCTGAAAGCACCCAAGATCAACCTGAACTGATAGCGCAATCTCCATGATGCACCAGACTCTGGACGAACTGGCCGGTCTGCGCCAGGCCCTGATTACCAGCGATGATGCCTCCCTTGCACAGTTGCGTCAGATTGACCGGCGCATACTGTCCCGGGCCGAGCAGGGCGATCCGTCGTGTCCGGTATCCCGGGATCTGGGCGGCGACAGTCTGGAGCGTCTGGAGGTCATGCCGGTTAAAGAAGCGACCTTATGGCTGGAAGTGGCGGTGCTGCTGGAAGGCATTCGCGTGCGGCCGGCCCTCGATGCCCTGGCCCGATCAGGACCGGGGCGGGCGCTAAGCTGGTGGCTGGCGGCCCATTACCCTGGCCTGACCGCGCCGGATGATTTCCCGGAGTCACCGGAGCAGCAGGTGCTGGCCGCGAAGGCCCGGTGGCGACGGGGCCAGGGGGCTTCTTTACCGTCGCCGTGGCGTGAATGGGCCGCGGTGATGGACCGGGGCGCAGAGCCCTCGCGGGAGCTGGTGGAATCCCTCTGGGATCTTTTCTCGCCAGAAACCGAAACCACCGGGTTAGCGAGCTGGAAAGACTGGTTCTATCCACTGATGGTTGATGCGCACGACGAATGGCAACTGTGGATGGTGAACTGGTTGCTGGCGGAAGCGGATACCGTCACGACCGTGGAAGCGATGGGCGTTACCTGCGCCCGCCGTTTCCTGTCCTGGCTGGAAGCAATCGGTGCTGGTACGGGCCAGGACGACAACGAGGTCACGGCACAGGCGGCAGGCCGCGAGTTACGATGGTTGCGGGGCGATCGTCCGGGCCGCAGTCCGGAAACATCGCCCTTCGGTTACCAGTGCTGGGGACAAATCCTGTCAGATGGCCACGGGCTTGCGCCCATGAGCTGGCAGTCACGATTCAACAGTCTGCCGCTGGGTTACCGGGACCGGTGCTGGCACTGGAGCGGGCGGCATATACACGGCGCGTCCTGGTCACTGTTTGGAGGTCAATGGTGCGCTGGCGGTTGAGCGAACTGACGGGGCAGCTTGCGGGCGTGCCAGTAGACGCCGTACTTGCCGCCGGCGGCAGCCTATCGATACCTCCGGTGGAAACCTCGACGGAAGAGGCTCAGAGCACGCTGGATAGCTGGCTGACAGCCCAGCTCGCGGCGCTTGAGGCGAACGGGCAACCGGCGTGGCTTGTGTTGCCAGAAGGGGAGCGAGCCCGGCAACCGCAATGGCAGGAGCGACTACCACAAACTGTCGAGGTGACCTTCGGGCGCTCCGGCGTCACTCTGGCGTTTGGGCAAGCCGCCCGGTTGCAGACTGCCACGGTGATTATGGCGGTGGACAGCGTGCCCGGCAGCGAACCTGATAAACGGATTACCAGCCAGCTCCGGCTTGAGCTGGCGCCTGATGCCAGTGGTCTAATGATCCATTGGGGGTTGGTGGATGGTCGCCCGGGCCGGCCAACGGACCTGTCGACCCTGCTCCAGGAGGCGCAGGAAGCGGCGCCGGTACCCGAAGTGTTGATCATGCCCGGTACAGGTGGCGATGACCTGAAGCGGCTGACCGGCAACCTGTCCGCGCTGGATCATTGGGTTGACCAGGGCGTGCGCTGGGAATTTGCGGAGGCCCGCATTGGCCCGATGGGCGCGGTCGGCAGCCTGTTCAACCGGTACTGGTTACAGGAAGGGTATCGCCTGGGGGAGTGGCAGGGGCAGGCGGTCATTGTGGATGTGGACAACAGCCCGCTGGCCGGGCTGTCGGTGCTCGATTACAACGCATAGGAACACAGGGATAGCATGGAGACGTTTACCGCAGTCGATGGAACGATGTACGCCATTGGTACAGCCGACGCTGACGTCGGGCTGGGTATCCGCGTCGAAAGAGCCACTGCTGGTGACTATGCCAGTTGGTTGAAGCGGTCGTTTGATCGCCATTTTTCTGTGGATCGCCAGCGCTGGATCAAACTGATGGGCCGGCCTATCGGCGAAGCGGTGCGTAACCCCGGTGCTGCCTATCTGTACCAGCATCTGGGCGGACGGTTGGAAACCGGTGAGCTGGTGCTGCGCCAATTGCCGTTTGATGCACCGCCGCCGCGGCCGACTCTGCTGGATATGACTCGAGCTGCGGCTGCCCGGGTTCAGGACACACAATCCGCGCCGGTTGCCTCTGCGGATGACACCTCGGAGTTTGCGGGTACCAGCGATACGCCAGTTGCCGTGGACGATGCCGGCGACCAGCGCGTAGGCGACCCGGTTGCCCCCGCAAGTGGTGAAGAAGTCCTGATTCTCGAAGACTTTGCCGTCGCCGGCCCCATGCCGTTCGTCTGGCAGCGCCGCTACCGTTCCGGCAGCTGCGACCGGGACCTGGGCTTTGGTGCGGGCTGGAGCCTGGACTGCCTGCGCGCCATCTGGCTTGAAGAAGACGGTATCCGGGTTCTGGACGAACAGGGGCGCGTCGTACGCTTCGCCCCGCTGAAGCCCGGAGAAATCGGCTGGCAGGTCAGCGCCGGCATGCGACTGGAATACAAACATGACAGCCGTATGGTGCTGACCGAAAAAGACGGTACCGCCTGGCGGTTCTCGACCCGGGACAACCATCTGTGGCACCCGGTGTCGGTCCAGAACCTGAGAGGGCAGCAGTGGCGCTTCCACTACGACCGCAGCTACCGCCTCCATCAGATCGAAGTCGCCCCCCAGCGTCACCTTGAACTGATCTGGAAACAGACCACGCCCCAGTCCCGGCACCGTCTGGTGCAGGTGCTGCTGTATCAGAACGACCATCGCACCGTACTGGCCAGCTACGACTACAGCGAGACCGGCGACCTTGTTGCCAGCAGCAGCCATCATGGCAGCGAGCGCTACCAGTATCAGGGGCATTTGCTGATCCGCCGTGAACTGCCCACCGGGTATGGCTTCAGCTTCCGCTGGCACGGGCAGGGCCCGTCGGCGCGCTGCATCCACAGCCGGGGCGACGACGGCCACCATGAGTTCCGCTTCGACTATCAACCGGACAAGTTCCAGACCCAGGTCACCGACGCCTTCGGCAATACCCAGGTGTTCCACTACGACGAACACGGCCGCATTACCGCCCGGCAGGAGCCGGATGGCGCCACCTACCAGTGGCAGTACGATGCCCAGTCGGGCCTGTTGACGGCCTACCGGCTGCCCGATGGCCGCACCACCTATTACGGCTACGACGCCTGGGGTCGCAAGGTACTGGAACAGCTGCCGGATGGTCGTCAGCACCAGTGGCAGTACAACGCCCTGGGCTTCTGCGTGGCGGAACAGACGCCGGATGGCCGGATGACCCGGCGCAAATACGACAGCATCGGCCGCCTGCTGCGCGAGACCCGCCCCGACGGCAGCCAGTGGCACTACCAGTACGACGCCAATGGCTGGATGACCAGCGCCACCAGCGACACCGGTGAAGTCCGCCGGCTGGGTTACAGCCCCAGCGGAGACGTCCTGGCGGATGAGCACCAGGGCAACCTGCACCGGTACGCCTTCGATACCCAGGGCCGGGTCGCCGGCTATCTGCAGCAGGATCTGGTCACCGAATACGATTACGAGGGCGCCAAACTCCTGGCTGTCCACCAGTACCCGGAACAGGCCCCGGACCAGCGCCGCAGCCGCCAGTTCGGCTATAACGAGTCAGGCCTGCTGACCACCTACACCAATGCTGTCGGCGACACACACACCTACGACTACGCCAAACTGGCACGACCCATCGCCTATCGTCGCCCCGATGGTCACAGCGTGCATTACGACTACGACCTGGAAGAACGCCTGACCCGCGTCACCCGGGCCGATGGCAACCAGTGGCAGCTGGGCTGGAACGCCCGCGGCCAGGTAGACCGATGTAAAGCGCCAGACGGCCGCGACATCCACTTCCATTACAATGCCGCCGGCGACATCATCCGCCGGGAGCACCCGGGAGTCTGGGTACAGACCCTGGAACGGGACGAAGGCGGCCGCGTCACCACCCAGACCAGCCAGGGCAAGGACCGGGCATCCGTTACCCGGCAATACCAGTACGACAAATACGGCCGCCGCAGCCACGCCACCTGCGCCGACCGCCGGCTGCGATGGGCCTGGAATGAACACGGCCAGATAACCGAGCACCACCAGGATCAGCACCGCATCGGCTACCGCTACGGCAGCGGCAACCGCCTCGAAGCCATCACCCTGCCGGACGGCACCGAAGTCACCTATGGCTACGACAAACACGGCCAATGGACCAGCCTGCACATCAACGGCGAACCGGCCATCCGCCGCATCCTGGATAGCCAGGGAAGAGAAACCGAACGCCAGGCCGGCAACAATAAGCAGGCCCAGATCCACGACCGTTACGGCTGCCTGATCAAACGCCGCTGGCAAGGCCAGACCTCCGCCACAAGACGCTATCGCTGGGACGCCGAATCCAGAGTTGAAGCGGTCATCGACAGCCAGACCGGTGATACCTACTACGAGCGTGACCCACAAGGCCAGCTCATCCGGGAAAATGACACCACCTATCAGTATGACCTGGGCGGCAACCGCATCCCCGAAGGTGGAAGGATTGAAAGCGACCGTCTGGTCGAAACCAAAAAAGACAAGCGCGACTACGACGCCCTCGGCGCTGAAATCCGCGTAACCTGCAAAACCCACACGGAAACCCGCAAGTTCGACGCCGAAGGCCAGCTCATCGAAGTCAGAAAGCCCGGCTTGCATGTCACCTACGGCT
>CAZHAY010000026.1:0-28960 GCA_964530545.1 uncultured Marinobacter sp. | reverse complement strand
GGTGGGTTTCGAGGAAGGTGCGCATGTATTCGTCAACCATGCTGCGCTCGGGATAGACCTCATACATATGAACACTGAACATGGTGTTGCTTAACGGATCAGCATCCGCTACCCGGGACGCATGAGTGATCATGATGCCCTGCCAGTCCTGGCCCCAGTTGGCGGCATCCACGATCAGGGTGTGCTTCAGCCCGGCCTCACGCAGGCGCTGAATGGCGGTGTGGTGCTCACTGATCCAGGTCTCGCCGTAGTAATCGTCGACCTCGTTGCCAAACGGTTCGTTGGCGATATTAAGGAGCACATAGTCTTCCTGACCCTTCAGGGTATCGGCAATCTCAAGCCAGTAGTCCACAGCGGAAGACAGGGGCGCAGCCTCGGGCTCTTCGCCAAAGCCGGTGGTGTCGTGCACATCCAGCACGGCGACCAGGTTATGCTCCCGGGCAAGACGGATGATGTCGGCCACTTCCTGGGCAGAGGTACGGTTCCAACGGTACCCATTGCTCAAAACCACGCGAACAGTGTTGGCGCCGGTCGCGGCAATATCCGCCAGCGCCTTGGGCGTCTGGTCGGTAAACCAGGCGTGCGGATGGTTGATGCCCCGCATGACAAAGGGCTCGCCATTACCATCCAGAAGCTGAGTGCCGGATACCGAAAAATCAGCCTGGGCACCGGCCGACAGGGCAGCGATGGCAAGCGCCAGCAGCGCCCGCTGCCCAGTGCGGCGAACCTGGATACCGGCCGGTATCCGATGGGAATTTAAGGGGGTCATATCGTCGTCTCCTTGACCATTACGGGGCCCCAACCAATTGCAGACGACTCCCCCCTGTACTGCCAGCGGCAGGAGGCATGACCTCGTGCCGACAGGCTGCCTGCGGGTTGCCGACCCCGTTAGAAAGAATACCTGTCCTGTGAATAAACGCTTTCCAGTCAGGCACTTGAAACCAGAACGGCTTCGCAGGCCACCCTATTCAGCGGGCTCAGGCAACTCAAATGACCAAATGGTGAACAGAGACCTGGGTCACGCCCTGACGATTGACCATTTTTTAATCAGTCAGCAATGATGCCCGGTTAACAGAAATATCCATTCATAACCCCATGTTTTTACTGGCAGGAAAAGAGAGATCCACCGCCTTTGACGTCACCCTCAGCGGGTTTCCGGGACGGTGACAGAGGGGCGTCAGGCAAAGTAGTCTGGCCCTGTGATAATCTGAAGATCAGGGATTGATGTCGCCTTTGCGCATCAGTTCACGATCGAAACCCAATAAAAACCGACAGATATATGGCATGGTCCAGTGACGATTATTGAAGCCCACGCAGATACCATTCATCACCGCATTGAAGAATGGCTCAACAGTGCCACCCACGGTATTGGCGCTATTCTAAGTGTCGTGGGAACCATTGCGCTGGTGGTCGCCGCCCGGCAGATGGGCGACACCTGGAAACTCGCCAGCTTCAGTATTTTCGGCGCTACCCTGATCCTGCTCTACCTGGCGTCCGCCTTCTATCACGGCAGCAGAAGTGCAAAACTGAAATCCTTCTTCAAGACTCTGGACCACTGTGCGATTTTCCTGCTGATCGCAGGCACCTACACCCCGTTTCTGCTGGTCAACATGCGCGGGACCGTCGGCTGGACTTTCTTTTTCATAATCTGGTCGCTGGCCCTGAGCGGCGTGATTCTAAAGATGATTTTCAGGCATCGGTTCCGGCTCGTGCGGGTTGCCATTTACCTGTTGATGGGCTGGCTGATCGTGTTTGCGTCCGCTGACCTGGTCAACAGCCTGAGCGCCCGGGCGCTGCACCTCACCATTGCGGGGGGTCTGGTTTACACCGTTGGAGTGATCTTCTATCTGCTGGACCGGATTCCGTACATGCACGCCATCTGGCACCTGTTCGTTATCGGTGGCAGCACCTGTCATTTCAGCGCCATATATTTCGGTGTGCTACCCCACGTAGCCTGATTGCCATCTGTCCAGGCCCCGGGACTTGCCGGATTTCATCATGGGCAAATCCCGCCGGCAAGTGATTGCGAAAGCCGGCCGCCTGATCTATGTTCGGGCCATCCCCCTTAGCCCGACACTGCCTATGACCCGCGCCCGACGCCCCCACGCCTTTTCCATTTTCTTTCCAGCCGCCGCGCTGCATGCCGCTCTGATTGTGCCTCTGACGCTGGTGGCCGTGTACGGGGGTATCGGTTGGCCACCAGGACTGCTGGGCGCCGGGCATGGGCACGAGCTGGTTTTCGGCTTTGCCCTGGCCCTGGTGGCAGGCTATACCCTTGGTCCACAGCCCGCCCGCTCCCTATGGCTACTGCTCATCCTGTGGCTGTTCGCCCGGGTGAGTTGGCTACTGATGCCCGACTCCTTGGTAGGACAAGTGGCGAGCCCGGCTTTTGCCGTGGTACTGGCGTGGCAGGTGGTGCCCCGGTTTCAGGCGGCCAAGAAGTGGCGGAATAAAATTACCGGCCCGCTGATTTTACTCCTGTGCCTGGTGCCGGTTGCCTGGCTGCTCTCCGAGAGGGTATTACCGGCACTGACTTTATCAATGCCCGTGACCGCCACGACGTGGATGCACTTCGGCGTATTGTGCCTGCTCCTGCTGATGACGTTTATGGGCGGACGCCTGATCGCACCGGCAGCCGCCGGCACCCTGGAGAAAAAAGGCATTCCCCTCGAAGCCCGGGTACAGCCACGCCTGGAAGCGATACTGATCCTCACCCTTATCCCGGCTGCGCTCTGTTACCTGATACCGCCAACCCGTTCGCTGACCGGCATCCTGCTTCTGGTCGCGGGCATGGTTATCGCCGTGCGCACGCTGCGATGGAAACTCTGGCTGTGCCCGGAACGACCTGACCTGCTGATTCTGGGCCTGGGTTACAGCTGGCTTGCGATTGGCAGTCTGGTAACGGGCTTTGTTCTGCTGCGAGGGGAGTCCCCGGCGGCGAGCCTGCACCTGCTGACCATCGGCGCGCTGGGCACACTCTCTGCCAGCATAATGCTGCGGCTTCACTATCAGCGCCGTGACCGACAGCCACCTCCCACTCCGCTGGTGCTTGGCATTGGCGTGCTGATGATCATCGCCGCCGGATGCCGTTTTCTGAGCGGCCCGGTACCCTGGGGATCTCCGGTCCTGCTACAGCTCTCCGCCGCTGCCTGGACGCTGGCTTACCTGCTGGTATTCCTCGTCATGGTGCCCTGGCCAGCGCTGAAAAAGGAGAGTACCAGGGTCAGCGGGGAGTGATTACCTCCAATGATCTGTCACTCCAGCCCCCTACCCCCTTATGAATACAACCGATAACTCACTGATTATATTCATATAATTAATCCCAAAAACCCCCTCCCTGTCAGATCGTGCTGATCACGGTCGGCGCGAAGCTTTGCAATGATATCCGTCAAACCGGGCCTATCCTCCCATGCCTAAAGTCGCTCCAAAGGACCATAACCAGACCTGGAGTGTGCGACCATGGCGACATCGGCAGTACCGGATAACGGGGCCCAGAACCGGGCTCTGGCCATCTCCACCTTTGCCTTCACACTATGCTTTGCAGTGTGGACGGTGTTTTCCATCATTGGCATCAAGCTCAAACAGGACTTCGGCCTGACCGATACCCAGCTGGGCCTGTTGATGGCAACACCGATACTGACCGGTTCGGTGAGCCGGCTGTTTCTCGGTATCTGGACCGACCGTTTTGGCGGACGTCGGGTATTCAGCCTTCTGATGATCGTCACCGCCGCGTGCGTTTATCTGCTGACCTTCGCCAACAGCTATTACATGCTGCTCCTGGGTGCCTTGGGGGTTGGTCTTGCCGGGGGCTCGTTCATCGTTGGGGTCACCTACACCTCCGCCTGGTTTCCAGCGGGTAAGCAGGGTACGGCACTGGGCATTTTCGGTGCCGGTAACGTGGGCGCTGCGATCACCAACTTTGGCGCACCTTTTCTGCTGGTCGCCCTGGGCTGGCAGAACACGGCTGCTGTTTACGCCACCGTCATGGCGATTATGGGGGTGTTGTTCTTTTTTCTGGCCAAGGAAGACCCGCTCGCCCCTGAGCGGAGCCAGCGGCGTGAGCAATCCTTCGTCGCACAGCTGGCGCCCCTGGGCGACCTGCGGGTATGGCGTTTTTCGCTGTATTACTTCTTCGTATTCGGGGCCTTCGTCGCCCTCGCGCTATGGCTTCCCCACTACCTGATCCAGGTCTACGGCCTCGATATCCGCACCGCCGGCATTATCGCCGCGTTGTACACCATTCCCGCCTCCCTGTTCCGGATTCTGGGCGGCTGGATGTCCGATCGCTACGGCGCACGGCGGGTCATGTACTGGACCTTTATCGCATCCGCCATCTGTACTTTCCTGCTGAGCTATCCGCCCACCGACTACGTGATCCACGGCATCAGTGGCGATATCCGGTTCAGCCTGACCATGAGCCTGGCCGGTTTCGTCGTGCTGACCTTCGTGCTGGGTTTCTTCATGTCACTGGGCAAGGCCGCGGTGTTCAAACACATCCCGGTCTATTACCCGAAGAGTGTCGGCGCCGTCGGTGGTGTTGTCGGCATGATCGGCGGTATTGGCGGGTTCTTCCTGCCCCTGACCTTCGGCATGCTGAACGATGTGATCGGTGTGTATCAGAGCACCTTCATGCTTCTGTTCCTGATCGTTTCCATTGCGCTGGCGTGGATGCACTACACGATCCGGACCGCCGAGCGGACTGAGTGGAGCGCACAGGAAGAGAAAACCGACCTGCCCGAACTGTCGACGCCCAATGCCTTTGTGCTGGATGACTGGCGCCCGGAAGATGCCGGATTCTGGGAGGCGCTGGGCAGGAAGGTTGCCAGGCGCAACCTCTGGATTTCGATTCCCAACCTGTTCCTGGCCTTTGCGGTATGGACTATCTGGAGCATTCTGGTGGTCAAGATGCCGCAACTGGGCTTCGGATACAGTTCGAACCAGCTGTTCTGGCTGGCCGCCTTGCCGGCGCTGTCGGGGGCGACTCTAAGGATTTTCTACAGCTTTATGGTGCCCATATTCGGCGGGCGCCGGTGGACGGCCATCTCGACCGCTTCCCTGCTGTTGCCGTGCCTGTGGATCGGCTTCGCGATCCAGAACACCGAAACTCCTTACCTGATCATGCTGATCCTTGCCCTGCTGTGCGGGTTTGGCGGTGGTAACTTTGCCTCCAGCATGGCCAACATCAGCTTCTTTTATCCCCAGGCTCAAAAAGGCGGTGCCATGGGCATGAACGCCGGCCTCGGCAACCTGGGTGTATCTGCCGTCCAGCTGCTGGGACCGCTGGTCATTGCCACCAGCCTGTTTGGCCCGATCGGCGGCGAACCTCTCATCATTCAGCAGGGTCCGTCGGCTGGTGAATTCCTCTGGCTGCAAAACGCCGCGTTTCTGTGGATACCGCTGATAATTGTCGCCAGCCTGGCCGCCTGGTTCGGCATGAATGACATTGCTGATGCCAAGGCCAGCTTCAGGGAACAGGCCATCATTTTCAGACGCAAGGACAACTGGCTGATGTGCTGGCTGTACCTGGGTATGTTCGGAAGCTTTATCGGGTTTGCCGCAGGCTTCCCCCTGCTGTCCGGTATGCAGTTCCCGGATGTGGACCCGGTAAAGTATGCGTTCCTGGGACCACTTGTTGGCGCACTGGCACGCCCCATCGGAGGCATACTGGCTGACAGGCTGGGCGGCGCCCGGGTGACCCTGTGGACTTTTGCCGTGATGATACTCGGCGTTATCGGAGTGATCTTCTTCCTGCCCACCGAGCTTGCGCCGGGCAGCTTCTGGGGATTCTTTGGCTGCTTCCTGGCGTTATTTGTTGCCAGTGGTATTGGCAATGGCTCTACCTTCCGCATGGTACCGGTGATCTTCCACAATCTGTTACGGCGGGAAATGGCGGCACAACCGGATGAGGCCCAGAGGGCCGCCAACCGGGAGTCAGCCGCGGTGCTGGGCTTTATATCCGCCTTCGCGGCGTACGGAGGCTTTTTTATCCCCAAAGCCTATGGTACTTCTATCGGCATGACGGGTGGCGTTGCAGCAGCACTGACCGGGTTCATCGTGTTCTATGCCAGCTGTGTATTCGTCACCTGGTGGTACTACGCCCGTAGAAATGCGCCATCCCCCTGCTGACCGGGCCGAACCGTTGCTCCCGGCATCGGGAGCAACCTTGGGTCAACGGCTGCAACCCTCAGAACGGGACGGCTTTGCTCATGGCCAGGTGGAAAATCAGCCCGATCTGGAGGTAGGCGACGATCGCCGCTAACACCCTTACTGGAACACCAAAGTTCGGCTTGAGGGCAAACACGCCGGCGACAATGTAGCCCACCAGCAGGAATACCTTCCAGGTCAGCCAGTCGTGGACGAACGGCATCCAGGGAGTCACGAACAACAGGCCAATCGCCGCCGCCAGCAGTACTGTGTCAACGGCATGGGGAATCCACCGTAACGGTGTCCCGCGCCAGCCGGATCTGCCGACCAGGTCCAGCAGCAGGCGCAATGTGAACAGCACCACGGTCAGATAGGCCGCCGTCATATGGAGGTGTTTCAGAATTACGTATGCCATGGTTTTCCCTTCCGGTCTGGACAGTGAGTGCCGCATTGTACGTGATCGTTTCGGCGATTACCTCCAAGCAGGTATGGTAAACGGGACCCTGCGAATATAATATATATCTTAAATACATTTTAAAGCGGAGTTCCTGATGCAGGTATCCACAAGCCAGAGCTACGAAGCCCGCGCCAGCCTGGCGCAGCTGTTTGCCTACCCGTTCCGGATCTTCTTTCTATCCCTGACCCTACTGTCTCTGATCAGTATTCCGCTGTGGATTCTGCAGATCACCGGCACGATCCAGCTGCCGCTCGCCATGCCAGGCATACTCTGGCACCAGCACGAAATGCTCTTCGGCTTTCTGTCAGCCGCAATCGCCGGCTTTCTGCTCACCGCCGTATGCGTCTGGACCGGTACCGAACGCACTCACGGTGTCCGGTTGGTGCTTCTGTGGGGCATCTGGCTAGCCGCCAGAATCCTGCTGACCCTTGGCGGCGACCTTCCGATCTGGCTGGTACAGGGGGTTAACCTGGCGTTTCTGCCCCTGGTCATGCTGGATGCCGGCTGGCGGATCTGGCATGCCCGTCAGATGCGCCAGATCATGATCCTGGTGGTGCTGGGCATGCTCTGGCTGATGCAAGTCGGCTTTGTTATCCGTCTTGACCCCGTTTACGCCTCGGGTGCATTAATCATGGGCATGGCCCTGATCGGCATCATCGGCGGCCGTATTACGCCTGCGTTTACCGCGGGCTGGCTGCGCCGGCATGGGCAGGAAGCGGACCGGGTCCGGGTCGTACCGGCACTGGATATGGGCACCGCTTTCGCGCTGATTCTTCTGGTGGCCTCTCTGGTTACCGGCTGGACAATCGTTACCGCCGGGTTGGCGGTGATCGCTGCAGTACTGATGCTGGTCCGGCTGTATCACTGGAAAGGCTGGCTGGCCCGGCAGGAACCCCTGCTGTGGATTCTGCACCTTTCCATCCTCTGGGTGCCTGTGGCGCTGTTCCTGCTTGCCGGCCACCTGACCCTGGGCTGGCCGGCCTCGGCCTGGGCCCACGCTGCCGGCACGGGCGCCGTCGGCTGCCTGATCCTTGGCGTAATCGCACGGGTCTCCCTGGGTCATACCGGTCGGCCGTTGTTGCTGCCGTCCGGCATGGTACTGGCCTTCGTTGTCATCCATCTGGCCGCCCTGGTGCGGGTGGTAACCGCCTTCCAGGGCCTGCCCTGGCATGCCGGGGTTGGCCTCAGCGGATTGCTCTGGACACTGGCTTACGCGATTTTCCTGGCCAGATACACGGGCATACTGGCTCGGCCGAGAGCCGACGGAAAACCGGGCTAAGCTCCGGATCGCCCGAGCTGCACGGATTTTTACCGCTCACGTTCTCCCCATCGTGAAAGCGCTTGAGGCCAGTAAAATCGGGCCTCGGGCGCCTGTCGCGCAACCAACTGTCAAAAAACTACAACCATCGGTCAATAGATTTTTCCTGCGTAACCGGTAAAGTGTACGTTACAGTCAGAAACGGACATACCCGCACTCATGAAGCCAGACCATTTTGATAAAGCCGCCCTGATCGATTGTGGCCACGGTCGCCTGTTTGAAGGTGATATGCGACTGCCCATTGATGAAATGCTGATGGTGGACCGCATTACCCACGTCAACGACAGTGACGGTGCCTACGGCAAAGGCAGCCTGACTGCCGAGCTCGACATCAACCCGGACCTGTGGTTCTTCAAGGTTCACTTCCAGGGCGACCCGGTGATGCCCGGGTGCCTGGGCCTTGATGCCATGTGGCAACTGGTTGGTTTTTTCCTCGCCTGGTCCGGTGGCCAGGGCAAAGGCCGTGCGCTGGGCGCCGGTGAGGTCAAATTCTTCGGCCAGGTGCTGCCAGACAACAAACTGGTCCGGTATCATCTCGATATCAAGCGCATGGTCAAACGCAAACTGACCATGGCGATTGCCGATGCCCGTATGGAAGTTGATGGCCGTGAGATCTATACGGCCAAAGACCTGCGGGTAGGCCTGTTCACCTCAACAGACGACTTTTAGGAGCCCGGACCATGCGTCGAGTTGTCATTACCGGAATGGGCATTGTTTCCAGCCTCGGTAACAATAAAGAAGAAGTCACCCAGTCCCTGCGTGACGTCAAGCCCGGCATTCATTTCAGCCAGGAAGCAGCGGACAACGGTCTGCGCAGCCATGTCTGCGGTCACATTGATCTCGATTACAAGTCGCTGATCGATCGCAAGCTGCTGCGTTTCATGTGCCCGGCGTCCGCTTACGCCTATCTGGCGATGAAAGAAGCGATCGAGCAGTCCGGGCTTACCGAAGAGCAGATCCGTGCCAACAGCACCGGCATCATCATGGGAACCGGCGGTGCCTCAACGCTGGAACTGATGGATTCCATTGATACCCACCGTGACCGTGGTATCCGTCGGGTAGGCCCCTACCGGGTGCCCCGCACCATGGGCAGCGCCATTAACGCGTCGCTGTCGACGGCCTACGGTATTACCGGCATCAACTACAGCATCACCTCTGCCTGCGCCACCAGTGCACACTGCATCGGCCACTCGGCGGATCTGATCGCCATGGGTCGCCAGGATGTCATGTTCGCGGGCGGCGGTGACGACGTTCACTGGAGCCTGAGCCTGCTGTTTGACGCCATGGGCGCGCTCTCCACCAAGTACAACGACACCCCGGAAAAAGCATCGCGCACCTACGATGCCAACCGTGATGGCTTCGTCATCTCCGGTGGCGGCGGTGTTGTCGTGCTGGAAGAGCTGGAACACGCTAAAGCCCGCGGCGCCAACATCATCGCGGAGCTGGTCGGCTTCGGCGCTACCTCTGATGGTGCCGACATGGTCGCCCCGAGCGGGGAAGGCGCGGTTCGCTGTATGCAGCAGGCGCTGAAGAATGTGGATGGTGAGATCTCCTATATCAACACCCATGGCACATCGACACCAGCGGGGGACATCACGGAGCTGAAAGCCGTCAAGAATGTGTTCGGCGACAAGATCCCACCGCTGGGCTCAACCAAGCCGCTCACCGGGCATTCACTGGGCGCGGCGGGTGTGCATGAGGCTATTTACTGTCTGCTGATGCAGCAGAATGGCTTTATCACGCCATCTGCCAATATCGAGGATCTGGATGAGGGCGCGGAAGGCTATCCCATCGTTCGCGAGGTCCAGAATACCGAGATTCCGCTGGTGATGAGTAACAGCTTCGGCTTCGGTGGCACCAACGCCTCGCTGGTGTTCAGGAAATACCAGGACTGAACCTTGCGGCACCCTCTCCCAGCCTGCTGATCTGGTGCCAGGCGCGCCGGATCGGTAAGCTTTTTCCGGACACGCCCGCAAGTACATCCATGTAGGGCTCGACGGCAGCCATCCCTGGCTGCCGACGGTCCGGAAAAATCTTCCCAAACCGCCACGCTCGGACTTTCCAATATCTCACACGAGAAACTGACTTACCCGGGCCTGAACCCAAGTGTTTGCTTTTTTTCAGAAGTAGCGAGCTATCTGATTCTGAGTGAGCATAAAAGTCTTGTTATCTGAAGTGCTAGAAGCAGGCGGGCCGGGGGAATATTTCTGGACCGTCGAATGCCAGGGATGACATTCATCGAGCTCTATGACCGCCATAGATGGCGGGAATGCCGATTTTGCAGGAGCAAAAATCGGTCAGGGACGTACTTGCGGGCGTGTCCATAAATATTTCACCGGATCGACTGCCCCACCCCCGCCCTTACAAGTGACAAGCCACGCCAACCAGAGTATTCAGCAGGCCGCCCGAAACTCAGCCGGTGACTTCCCCATCCAGCGCTTGAATGCCCGACTGAACGCACTCAGTTCCGAAAAGCCAAGCAGCTCCGCTACCTCGGACAACGTCCGGTTCCGGTCATTCATATATTTCAGGGCCTGCTCGCGCCGCACATCCTCCAGCAGACCGGCAAACGTCAGATTCTCCTCCTTGAGCTTCTTGTATAGCGTATGGCGGCTCATGTTCAGCTCTGCCGCTACCGACTCGACCTTCACCTGACCCCGGGCCAGTTGCCTGGCAATCAGCGGGCGAACCTGGCGGCTGAAGGTAAAGGAAGGCAGAATCCGTGTCTGGATCAACAGCCACAGCCGCTGCATCTGAGAGGGCGAGAGCCGGGTCTCAGGCTCTTCCAGCTCGTCTGCAGTCAGACCCGCGTAACGGGCAAGCTCGCCACGGGAAAAGCCTGACGACTGCAGAAACTGCACCATGGCGGCTACCAGTGCCCCCAATGCATCCGATTTCATGAGCGCGAAACCCCTCTAAAGGTAATGTCTAACGGAACGATGGAAACGCGATAATTTCAGCGTACAGATGTTAGCTCAAAATCCAGCGGATGAACATTGAGGCGCGTCAATGCAAAATTTCGGCGGCGGACCGAAACTGGCGTCTTTCATGTCGCTTCCCGGGATTACCGAAACATGCAACCTACTACGTTGCCCGTACTACCGGCGTCTTTGTCGGGCTATTTGATAAGGCAACCTGCGCTTTATTATGGAGCAGCTGGAAAGCGACCAGAAACGCCCGCTGGATCGGGCCGTCTGGCGTCCAGACTATCACCTTGATAATCCCTGCCTTAGTCCAGGGACAGGGGTTTAAGGTATAATTCCACCTGTCCCGAAATAATACCTGACTAAAATACTCTGATATTGTACAATTGATCATCATAAGTAGCAGGACAGCCTCTCATTCCGACGCTGTCACGAATGCTGACAGTCAGTCTTCCAAAAATGATCGCAGGGCGTACTCACGGAACGGGCGACCGCTGCGACGACCAGATTAGACACATGCCTCCCGGCAGCTCAGCAGAGTTGTCCGGTTGCAGGCAAAACATAAGGGCCGAGCGCCCACGATGAGAGAATTACGGAGCGACGATCATGGCGACCACTGACGAAGAGGTGAAAGAGCTGATCAAACGGGAGTACGAGCACGGCTTTGTCACCGAAATTGAAGCCGATACGTTCGAGCCCGGTTTGAACGAAGATGTTATCCGCCGCCTGTCTGAAATCAAGCAGGAGCCGGAATTCATGCTCGAATGGCGTCTGAAGGCTTACCGTCGCTGGCTCCAGATGGACGACCCGACCTGGGCCCATCTGGATTACCCCAGGGTCGACTATAACGCCATTTCCTATTATTCCGCGCCCAAGCGCCCGGAGGACATGCCTCAGTCACTGGACGAGGTGGATCCGGAGCTGTTGCGCACCTATGAAAAACTGGGCATCCCGCTGCACGAGCGCGAGAAGCTGGCCGGAGTGGCCGTCGACGCCGTGTTTGATTCGGTATCGGTAACCACCACATTTAAAGAGCAGCTGGCCGAAGTCGGTGTCATCTTCTGTCCCATTTCCGAGGCGGTTCACAAATACCCTGAGCTGGTGAAAAAGTATCTGGGCACCGTGGTACCCCAGGGCGATAACTTCTTCGCTGCCCTGAACTCGGCGGTCTTCTCGGACGGCTCCTTTGTCTATATTCCCAAGGGCGTCCGCTGTCCGCTGGAACTGTCCACGTACTTCCGCATCAATGCGGCGAATACCGGCCAGTTCGAACGCACGCTGATTATTGCCGACGCGGGTAGCCACGTCAGTTACCTCGAAGGCTGCACAGCCCCCATGCGGGACGAGAACCAGCTGCACGCCGCAGTCGTTGAGCTGATCGCGCTGGATGACGCGCAGATCAAATACTCAACGGTTCAGAACTGGTACCCGGGTGACGAGCACGGTAAGGGCGGAATCTACAACTTTGTCACCAAACGGGGCGTCTGCCAGGGCAAGAACTCGAAGATATCCTGGACCCAGGTCGAGACCGGCTCTGCGATCACCTGGAAGTACCCGAGCTGTATCCTGAAAGGCGATAACAGTGTGGGTGAGTTCTACTCGGTAGCGCTGACCCATAACTACCAGCAGGCCGACACCGGCACCAAGATGATTCATCTGGGCAAGAACACCAGCAGCACCATCATTTCCAAGGGTATTTCGGCCGGGCGCAGCTCCAACGTTTACCGGGGACTGGTGAAAATGCAGCCCGGCGCAGAGAACGCCCGCAACTATACCCAATGCGACTCGCTGCTGATCGGCGACCGCTGCGCGGCTCATACGTTCCCGTACATTGAGAGCCGGAACAAGTCCGCCATTGTGGAGCACGAGGCCACCACCTCAAAGGTGAGTGATGAGCAGATGTTCCTGTGCCGACAGCGTGGCATGGACCCGGAGCAGGCGGTTTCGATGATTGTGAACGGCTTCTGTAAGGAAGTGTTCAAGGAACTGCCCATGGAATTTGCGGTTGAAGCCGGCAAACTGCTTGAGGTCAGCCTTGAGGGCTCCGTAGGTTAAACGGTCAGTCCTGAAGCAGTGGATAGACGCACACGAATCTGAATGTTTTGACGAGAGAGAACCCGACAAATGCTGAGCATCAAGAACCTGCACGCCTCCGTCGAGGGGAAAGAGATCCTCAAGGGTATTGATCTGGAGATCAAGGCCGGTGAAGTACACGCCATCATGGGGCCCAATGGCTCGGGTAAAAGTACCCTGTCTCAGGTGCTTGCAGGTAACGAGGCATTTGAAGTCACTCAGGGCGAAGTTACGCTGAACGGCGAAAACCTGCTGGAACTGGAAACCGAAGATCGGGCCCGGCAGGGCGTCTTCCTGGCATTCCAGTATCCTGTGGAAATCCCCGGCGTCAGTAACCTGCAGTTTTTGCGGACCGCAGTTAACGCTCTGCGCACCCATCGTGGCGAACCCGAAATGAATGCGGCGGAGTTCATGAAACTGGCCCGGGAAGTATCCCGCCAGGTGGACCTGGACCCGGCATTCCTCAAGCGGGGCGTTAACGAAGGCTTCTCGGGCGGTGAGAAAAAGCGCAACGAGATCCTGCAGGCGCTGTTGCTGCAACCGACGCTGGCCATTCTGGACGAGACAGATTCCGGCCTGGACATTGACGCCCTGAAAGTCGTGTCCGATGGCGTCAATGCCCTGCGCGCCGAAGACCGGGCGATTCTGATGGTCACGCACTACCAGCGCCTGCTGAACCATATTGTGCCGGATTACGTTCACGTCCTGGCCGACGGCCGCATCGTGAAATCCGGCGGCCGTGAGCTGGCACTGGAGCTGGAAGAGCGCGGCTATGGCTGGCTGGGTATTGACGAAAATGCAGCTGCAGCCGCCAACTGATCAGGAGTCCGTGAATGAAACCCGCATTAACGCTTTCCAGCGCTTTCCTGCAGCCTTCCAGTGACGCCCTGCCCCAGCCGCTGCTTGAGCTGCGGCAACAGCGTGGCACGGCACTGGTGGATATGCCGCTGCCAACTCGCAGGACCGAAAACTGGAAGTACTCCAGCAAGCACCTGAAGCTGTCCGATGAGCTGGCCGCCTCTCTGCCGGCAGGACAGGTGGAAACCTCAATCGCCGACAGCGGTTACCGGGTGGCGTTTCGCAACGGCGTCATTGACCCCGGCGCCAGCCGTTTGCCCGAAACTGACGGTGTAAAAATCCAGCGCTTCACCGACCTCAGCCATGAGGAAGCAGCGATTCTGGCGGAGCGTCTGGACAACACCCTTGATCCCAACGCGACCCAGATGGCACGCCTTAACAGCGCTCGGTTTGAAGACGGCCTGCTGATCACGCTGAGTCCGGAAGCGGTTCTTGCCGAGCCCCTGTTTGTGATTCACGAAGTGACCGGCACCGCCAGCGGATCGGCCTTTCCACGCATCTACGTCGACGCAGGCAGGCACAGCCAGATGACGCTGGTGGAAGAATATCTGTCCAGCGGTGATGAGCCCGTGATGGTGGATGCCGTTACCGAGTTCATGGTTGCCGAAGGTGCCCAGATCACCAGTATCCGCCTGAATGCCGAGTACCAGAATGTCCAGCACATCGGTGCCACAGGCGTTCGCCAGCAGCGCAGTTCCCGTTTTGAAAGCCACTGCGTAGGTTTTGGCGGACCGCTGCGCCGGCATGACCTCCAGCTCCGGCTTGAAGGTGAAGGCGCCGAGTGTAAGCTGAACGGTGTTGTGGTGACCCAGGACCGCCAGCATTACGACAACCATACGTCCATCGAGCACGTGGCAGCCCACTGTGACAGTGAAGAAAACTACCGCAATATTGCAGCGGATAACTCCCACGCGGTCTTTAATGGGCGGATCTACATCCATCAGGACGCGCAGAAGTCCAATGCCAACATGAACAACAAGAACCTGCTGCTCTCCACCGGGGCCGAGATTGATACCAAGCCCGAACTGGAGATCTACGCGGATGACGTCAAGTGCGCCCATGGAGCCACCATTGGTCAGCTGGATGATGAGTCCCTGTTTTACCTGGTGACCCGCGGTATCGCACGTCGCGAAGCCAAGGTGCTGCTGACCATGGCGTTTATCAACGAACTGGTGAGTCAGATTCCGGTCGAGCAGGTTCGTGACAGCGCCAACGAGCGCCTGAACCGATTCTTTACCAAGACCTTTGAGGAGGCCTGATACGGTATGTCCGATTTATCCATGGCCAGAACAGCCCCCGTCACCGGCTTCGACGTGACCGCCATTCGTCGGGATTTTCCGATACTGTCCCAGCAGATCAACGGTAAGCCGCTGGTCTATCTGGACAATGGCGCTTCGTCCCAGAAGCCCAGTGTGGTGCTCGACGCCATGGACCGGTACTACCGTGAAATGCATTCCAATGTTCACCGCGGTGCCCACACACTGGGTGATCGCGCCACCACGGCGTTTGAAGGCGCTCGCGAGAAAGTACGGGCCTTTCTCAATGCCTGCAGCACTCGCGAGATCATCTGGACCCGGGGCACCACCGAGGCTCTGAACCTCGTCGCCAACGGCCTGGCACCGCGCCTGAAACCCGGCGATGAGATCCTGGTGAGCCAGATGGAGCACCACGCGAACATTGTGCCCTGGCAGATGGTGGCTGAGCGAACTGGCGCTAAAGTGTTGCCGGTACAGATCACACTGGACGGCGAGCTGGACCTGGACTCGTTCAGAAGCCTGCTGAACGAACGCACCCGTGTGCTGGCGATTACCCATGTGTCGAACGCGCTGGGCACCATCAACCCGGTGGCACAGCTGATCGAACAGGCGAAGGCCGTCGGGGCTATCACCGTTGTGGACGGCGCACAGGCAGTGCCCCACTTCCAGCCGGACGTCCAGGCGCTGGACTGTGACTTTTACACCTTTTCATCCCACAAGGTGTTTGGCCCGACAGGTATTGGCGTGCTCTACGGCCGGGAAAATCTACTGGAAGAGATGCCCCCTTACCAGGGCGGCGGCGAAATGATCGAGCGGGTATCCTTCGAACGCACCACCTGGAACATTCTGCCGTACAAGTTCGAGGCAGGTACCCCTGCCATTGCGGAAGCCGTCGGCATGGGCGCAGCCATCGACTACCTGAATGCGCTGGACCGTCCCGCCATGGAAGCAGCCGAGGGTGAGCTGCTGGCCAGAGCCAATTCGCTGGTGGAAACCGTTCCGGGAATGAGCATTATCGGCACCGCCCGCCAGAAAGTGCCGGTGCTGTCCTTTAAAATTGATGGCCTGCACCCCAGTGATATAGGTACCCTGCTGGACCAGCAGGGTATTGCGATCCGTACCGGCCATCATTGCGCCATGCCGCTGATGGCTTTTTACGGCGTACCGGGCACCGCCCGGGCGTCATTTGCGTTCTACAATACGTTGGAGGAAGTGGACCAGTTATTCTCAGGTCTGCAGAAAATTCAGCGTCTGTTTGCTTGATTTGGAGCGTATTGGAGGGAAATCATGACTGTTGAATCCTTCACCCCCGCGTTGGGCGTTACCATGACTCCCAGTGCGGTCAGACACGTGCGCAAACAACTGGAGAAGAAACCCGACGCCAAGGGCATCCGTCTGTTTATCAGGAAGAGCGGCTGCTCCGGTTTCAAGTATGAAACCCAATGGGTCGAGGACGTGGCCGCTGATGACGTGGTCTACACCGTCGATGGCGTCGATATCTACGTCAGCAGCGAGCACTTGCCCATGGTCAACGGGATTGAAATTGATTTCGTGACCCAGGGCGTTAACTCGATGTTCGAATTCCGTAACCCCAACGCGACGGCAGAGTGTGGTTGCGGGGAAAGCTTTACCATAGCTTGAGAAAGGGCTGAATCAGCATGAGAGAACGCGAAGTCGTACTGACCAAGCGCGAGGTGGAAGCCCGCCTGGTGCCCACGGGAACCGAAGTCATGATTCCCGCCGATACGTTTGTCACCATTACCCAATCCCTTGGTGGCAGTTTTACGGTTGCAGTCAATGGCAACCTTGCCCGTATCGAAGGGCACCATGCTGATGCCCTCGGCAAAAAGCCTCTGGAAAGCAGCTTCGAAACCCCCGCTGACGGTACAATCAATGAGAACCAGGTCTGGGAAGCGCTCCGCAACTGCTATGACCCGGAAATCCCGGTGAACGTGGTGGACCTGGGGCTGATCTACGAATGCTCCATCGAAAACGGCACCGCCGAAGGCAATCAGGTAAGTATTCTGATGACCCTGACCGCCGCTGGCTGTGGCATGGGTCCGGTCATTACAGACGACGTCAAGCGGAAGGTCGAGCACGTACCCAACGTTGACAGGGTCACGGTGGAACTCACCTTCGATCCGCCCTGGAACAGCGAAATGCTCACGGACGAAGCCAAGCTTGAACTGGGCATGCTATAACCTGTTACCCGCTTATCTGACCAGAGACCATCGGCCGATCCATGACCGCCAGCAAGCAGCAATTTATCGATAATCCGCTCGGTACCGACACCACCCTGAGCGATGTGCTCGACGACTTCGAGTTTCTGGACGACTGGGAAGAGCGCTACGCCTACATCATCGACCTGGGCAAGCAGTTACCCGACTTTCCAGATGATCAACGGGTTGAGGAAAACTATGTGCACGGCTGCCAGAGCCAGGTCTGGCTAATCCATTACTTTGATGAAAGCGATAACCGCCTGTACCTGATGATCGATTCGGACGCCATGATCGTCCGTGGCCTGGCGGCCATTATCCTGGTAGCCCTGAACGGAAAAACTCCGCGAGACCTGCTGACCACCGATGTGGATGAACTGTTTGAACAACTGGACCTGTTCCGGCACATTTCACCCACCCGGGGCAACGGCCTGCGAGCCATGGTAGGAAAAATCCGCGATATTGCTGCCCGACAGGTAGCCTGACCCGCCGGGCAGCCGGTGACTTGTCAGCTATTTGGCCTTCCAGCCGTCTTCCCGCAATACCGAGCCCACGTCCAGCACCGGCGAAGCGTCAATGCCATCGGCGTCCATCATGTTGGCCACCCGCTGGAGTGACGCAATGATCATGCTCTGCTCCCACTGATCCAGATTCTGGAACTTCCGGGTAAAGTTATCCTGCAGAGGCAGTGGAGCCCGCGCCAGCAGCTCGGCGCCCTCTTCCGTCAGGTGGGCGTGGACCTTGCGCTTGTCCAGGGTGCTACGAACCCGATACACCAGCTTGCGCAACTCCAGCCGGTCAAGAATGGTCGTGACCGTGGCCTGGCTCAGGCTGACATGATCGGCAATCGTACCGATGGTTACCTCACCCAGATCGCGGATGGTCCGCATGATAAGGAGTTGAGGCCCGGTCAGGCCGACATGCTTGCTCAACTGCTTGGAGTGAAGGTCAGTGGCTCGAATAACCCGCCTTAAGGCCACCAGCACCTGCTCATAGCTCTTGCTATCCGTCTGGCCAGACTGGCTGCCATGACGCTCATTCAGATTGGACATACTACGCCACTCGCAATTGTTTATACCACTAAGCATTAGAGGTCTTGAGGCCGATAAATGCAAGTCAGGATTGATCCTTATGCCTGCGGGTTCCGGGCCCTGCCACGAACGGACGGTTCCTCGAAAAATCGTTCATAATGTCACATACTGTCTGGACTGTCCCAACCTGCGACAGGCAGACATGACAGGTGACACGGCCGGATAACACCACCTCTGGAACCGCCCGGTGTACGCGCCTTGACAGGTCAGAGCCGGTGGTGTTTGTTGAACTTGTATCAATAACAAACGAGAAAGGCAGGAACTTCCAATGAACAGCAATTACCGCAGATACGCACTGGCGGCCGGCATCTCCGCCGCCCTGATGCTTTCGATGTCGGCCGTCGCCGAAATCCGCATTGGTATTGCCGGACCCATGACCGGGCCGGTCGCCCAGTATGGCGATATGCAGTTTTCCGGCGCTCGCATGGCCATCCAGCGCATCAACGCCAACGGCGGTGTGGATGGTGAAATGCTTGAAGCGGTCGAAGTCGATGATGTCTGCGACCCCAAGCAGGCGGTCACCGTAGCCAACCGGCTGGTTAATGAAGGCGTCAGTTTTGTCGTCGGCCACCTGTGCTCCAGCTCCACCCAGCCTGCATCGGATATCTATGAGGACGAAGGCATTCTTATGATTACGCCTGCGTCCACCAGCCCGGACATTACCGAGCGGGGTTATGAACTGGTATTCCGCACCATCGGCCTGGACAGTATGCAGGGACCGGTCGCCGCTCAGCACCTGATTAGCCTTGAGCCGGAACGGGTTGCCATTATTCATGATAAACAGCAGTACGGCGAGGGTATCGCAACGGCCGTGCGGGATACACTGAAAAACGCTGGCGTCAATGTCGTGATGTTTGAGGGCATTACGGCCGGCGACAAGGACTTTTCCTCACTGGTCACCAAACTCAAGCAGGCCAATGTGAACTATGTCTATTATGGCGGCTACCACCCGGAATTGGGGCTGATTCTGCGCCAGGCGAAACAGGCCGACCTTGGCGCGACCTTTATGGGTCCCGAAGGGGTGGGCAACAAGGACATAAACACGATTGCCGGCGATGCCGCCGAAGGCCTGCTGGTGACCCTGCCGCCAAGCTTCGATGAGAAAGAAGAGAACCGGGAACTGGTCAAGGCGTTCGAGGACAAGGGCGAAGATCCATCCGGCCCCTTCGTGCTGACCTCCTATACCGCCGTCCAGCTGATTGCCGACGGTATTGAGCAGGCCGGCTCAACCGACCCCTTTGAGGTGGCCGAAGCCCTTCGCGAAGGCACCTTCGAGACCCCCATTGGTACCGTCAGCTATGACGAAAAGGGCGATATGGAAGCCTTCGAGTTTGTTGTTTACGAATGGCACGCCGATGGCAGCAAGACTCCGGTCAACTGACCTGCTGTAGTTCCGGAACCTGCACCAGTGACCTGTGGGCCTGCTGGTGCACTTTCAGATCTGGTTGACGGAGTGCGCGTTCCATGGCCGATCTGCTTTATTTCTGTCAGCAACTGATCAACGGTCTGACCATCGGCAGCACCTATGCCCTGATCGCCATCGGTTACACCATGGTGTACGGCATCATCGGCATGATCAACTTCGCCCACGGTGAAATCTATATGATCGGAGCCTACACGGCACTGATCGCCATAACCGGGCTGGCGACCTTGGGTATTGCCTGGTTACCGGTTGTCCTGCTGGTGGCCCTGATCTGTGCCGTTATCGTCTCCAGCTCCATGGGCTGGGCGGTAGAACGGGTGGCTTATCGACCGGTCCGCGGCCGTCACCGGCTGATCCCGCTTATTTCCGCCATTGGCATGTCCATTTTCCTGCAGAACTACGTGCACCTGGCCCAGGGCTCTCGCAATATCGGCTTTCCTGCCCTGATTGAGGGCGGTCTGCGGCTGGGGGGCGACGAACGGTTTCAGCTGTCTATTTCCTGGATCCAGATCACCATTTTCGTCACCACCTTCCTCTGCATGTCAGCACTGTCGCTGTTCATCTCCCGCTCCCGCCTCGGTCGCGCCTGCCGGGCGGTGTCCCAGGATCTGGGTATGGCAAGCCTGCTGGGCATTGATACCAACCGCATCATTTCCGCAACTTTCGTGATTGGCGCGGCCCTGGCGGCGGTCGCTGGTCTGCTGCTGGGCATGTATTACGGCTCTGTTGACCCATTGTTCGGCTTTATTGCCGGGCTCAAGGCGTTTACCGCGGCAGTGCTTGGGGGCATCGGCAGCATTCCCGGTGCCATGCTCGGCGGACTGATCCTTGGCATTGCCGAGGCGATGACCTCAGGGTATCTCAGCGGTGAGTACAAGGATGTGATCTCCTTCAGCCTGCTGATCCTGATTCTGCTGTTCCGCCCCACCGGGCTGCTGGGCAAGCCGGAAGTGGAGAAGATCTGATGATGGCTCAGAGTTTTCGTCACGCGCTGTTCTGTGGGGTGATCACCCTGATCATCGCCTGGCCCATTCTGGGCCTGAAACTGGTGGCTGATGGCACCAGCATTACCGTCAGGGGTGCCGATGCCTTCACCTGGATTGCCGTTGCGGTGGCGGCAGTGGTGGTGTTCACCTTCCAGTTGTTCCGGAATCAGCTGATGGGCCGCCTTGAGGTCCTGCAATCACTTAACCCCCTGGCCAATCGCGAGCCCCTGCCGGACGCAAAGCGGATACGGCTGGAGAACATCGGGATGGTCCTGTTGATCGCTATCGCCCTAGTCTGGCCTTTCATGGTGTCCCGGGGCTCTGTTGACCTGGCCACTCTGGTGCTGATCTACATTATGCTAGCGCTCGGGCTGAACGTGGTCGTCGGCCTGGCCGGGCTGCTGGATCTGGGCTACGTGGCCTTCTATGCGGTCGGTGCCTATACCTTTGCGCTGCTTTCCAGTTACTGGGGGTTCTCGTTCTGGATGGCGCTGCCCATCGGCGCCCTGCTGGCGGCGCTGTTCGGCCTGGTCCTGGGCTTTCCGGTGTTGCGCCTGCGAGGGGATTACCTGGCCATTGTCACATTGGGCTTCGGCGAAATCATCCGCATCCTGCTGAACAACTGGACCAGCGTTACCGGCGGCCCTAATGGCATAGGTGGCATTCCCGACCCGACGCTCTTTGGCATGGAGTTCGGGCGACGGGTACGGGGCGAAGGCAACACCTCATTCCACGAAACCTTCGGCATTGCTTACTCCAGCGAACACAAGGTGATCTTCCTGTATCTGATTGCCCTGGTGCTGGCTGTATTTACCGCCCTGGTGATCCGGCGCCTGATGCGAATGCCGGTTGGGCGTTCATGGGAAGCCCTACGGGAGGATGAGATTGCCGCCCGCTCACTGGGCCTGAGCCGCACGGGCGTGAAGCTTTCAGCCTTCACCATTGGCGCGTTCTTCGCCGGCTTTGCCGGAACGGTGTTCGCCTCCAAGCAGGGGTTTATCAGCCCGGAATCCTTTGTCTTCCTCGAGTCGGCGATCATTCTGGCCATTGTGGTGCTTGGCGGCATGGGCTCACAGCTTGGCGTTATTCTGGCGGCGATCGCGGTTACCATTCTGCCGGAGCTGGCCCGGGAGTTCGCAGAATACCGGATGCTGATTTTCGGCGCGGCCATGGTGCTGATGATGGTCTGGCGCCCCCAGGGACTGCTGCCCATGCGGCGGCGACATATCAAGCTGAAGGGAGTCTAGGCAGTGCTTGAGGTTCAGAACCTGTCCATGCGGTTTGGCGGCCTGCTTGCCGTTGACCAGGTATCGCTTGATGTTCAGGAGCGGGAAGTTGTTTCCATTATCGGCCCTAACGGTGCTGGCAAGACCACGGTCTTCAACTGCCTGAGCGGCTTTTACCGGCCAACCGGAGGCAGGATCCTGCTGGACGGCAGGGAGATTCAGGGCAAGCCGGACCATCGCATTTCCCGCATGGGGCTGGTGCGAACCTTTCAGCATGTACGCCTGTTCAACCGCATGACCGTGGTCGAGAACCTGATGGTCGCCCAGCACCGCCATCTGAATACGAACCTTCTGTCGGGCCTGATCGCGACCCCCGGCTATCGATCCCGTGAGCAAAAGGCACTGGACCGGGCCGCCTACTGGCTGGAGCGCGTCGGCCTTCTGGAGCTCGCCAACCGGGATGCGGGCAACCTTGCCTACGGACAGCAGCGCCGGCTGGAAATTGCCCGCTGCATGGTGACTGAACCCCGGATCCTGATGCTGGATGAGCCCGCAGCCGGTCTCAACCCGGCCGAAACCCGCGAGCTGAATCAGCTCATCGTCAGCCTGAAAGAGGACTACAACGTATCCGTGGTACTGATTGAGCATGATATGAGCCTGGTGATGGGTATTTCCGATCGCATCAACGTGATCAGCCAGGGTCGGCCATTGGCGTCGGGAACACCGGAGGAAATCCGCAGCAACGATGAAGTCATCAAAGCCTACCTGGGAGAAGCCTGAGCATGCTGGTACTGGAGGATGTTCATACCCACTACGGCAAGATAGAAGCACTGCATGGCGTGTCCGTCGAGGTCCGGGCGGGTGAGATTGTTGCCCTTATTGGCGCCAATGGTGCCGGCAAGACCACGCTGCTGATGACGGTTTGCGGCAACCCCCAGGCCAGTTCGGGGCGCATTCTGCTGGAAGGGCGGGACATTACCCGACGGCCAACCGCCGAAATCATGCGCTCGGGTATTTCCATTGTGCCGGAAGGCCGACGGGTATTTCCGGGACTCACCGTAGAAGAAAACCTCTACATGGGCGGTTTCTTTAATGACCAGGCTGATAACGAGCGCGGCATCGGCCGTGTCTATGAGCTGTTCCCCCGCCTGAAGGAACGGGAGCACCAGAGGGCTGGCACCATGTCTGGCGGTGAACAGCAGATGCTGGCCATCGGTCGCGCCCTGATGAGCAAACCCCGACTGATGATTCTGGACGAACCGTCCCTGGGTCTGGCGCCGCTAGTGATCCGGCAGATTTTCGAAATCATTGCCCAGCTGAGGGAGGACGGCATTACGGTTTTCCTGGTGGAGCAGAATGCCCATCAGGCACTCCATCTGGCAGACCGCGGATACGTCCTGGAGACCGGACGCGTTCGACTACAGGACACCGGCCTCAATCTGCTGGCCAACCCGGATGTACAGAACGCTTATCTGGGTGGGTAAAGGCACCCGGACCTCCGTAAATGACAGTTTTTTAAGGAGAGTCCTGACACGGCTTTTGATGATATATCAACGAACAAGGTTGGCGTTTGTCCGGACTCGGCTATACTTGTTCGGAACGGTCTGGCTCCGGATTATCTCCGGGGTTGACGCCGTAGAAGTAGCGTGCCCCAACGGCACCACTTCGCATTCGCGATGCAAAACGATAATCAAGGAGCAGAACATGAAAAAATTGATCGCAGGTGCCATTCTTTTGGGTGCATCCAGCATGGCGTTCGCCCAGCCGGGTTGTGGTGTTGGCGCCATGATCTGGAAAGGCCAGTCTGGTATCGCCCCTCACGTACTGGCGGCGACCACCAACGCCACTTTCGGCAACCAGACCTTCGGCATGTCAACCGGAACCCTCGGCTGCCAGACCAATCAGTCTGTGCAGTCCATGGCCATGTATATGGACAGCAATATCGACAAGATTGCCCGTGACATGTCCCGCGGATCCGGTGAAAACCTGGAAACCCTGGCCGTCCTGCTGGGCGTTGACTCAGCCGACCGGGGCGAATTCAACCAGCTGCTGCAAGACAACTTCGCGACCATTTTCCCGTCCTCTGACACCACTTCCGATCAGGCAGTGGATGCCATCGTCGCGCTGCTCGAGCGCAACGAGCGTCTGAGCAAGTACGTGGCCTGATATGTCACTAGCGGTAGCCCGCCACACTGGCGGGCTGCTTTTCCGCCCCGCCCTGCCGAGGGTGTTTACGTCTGCTCATCCGGAAGACCCACTGCTTCATGCTGACCCGTACTCTGCCGGTTTTCATCGCCGGTCTGTCACTTGTAACCGTCGCACAGGCCGGACAGCCCGACCCTGTTACCCGCCTGGCTAATTCGGAGGCCTGGCTGACACTGGGCCACTATCATCCGAACCGGTTTGGCTCGGGTTTTACGAGCCAGGCTGATGACGACAGCTTCTTCTTAAGCCCGAATGGCAAAACCAGCCCCGAAGCCGAACTCAGGGCCACCATCGACGCCATAACCCGACCGGCGGAAGGTGATGATAATGATCACGGCCGTTGTGAATTCCCGGCACGGGACGCCTGGATCCGCTCCCAGCTGACACTGCCCGCTCCCGATGTGCACTGCAGCAACTTTGAACAATGGAAAGCCGAGCTGAACACCGAGGCCGTTACCCTGGTCTTCGCCGCCTCCTACCTCAACAGTCCCTCATCCATGTTCGGCCACACGTTCCTGCGCCTGGACCCGCCACTGGAAGACGGCGAAACCAACCTTCTGCTCGCCAATACCGTTTCCTATGCCGCCGATGCGGCGGAGCACGACAGCGAGTTTCTGTTCGCCTACCGGGGCATTTTCGGGGGTTATCCCGGTATCACAGCCGTGCAGCCTTACTATGAAATGATCAAGGTCTATTCGGATATTGAGAACCGGGACCTGTGGGAATACCAGCTGGACCTGACCCCCATCGAGGTGGAGCAACTCCTGGCCCACACGTGGGAGATTCAGGACCGAAATTTCGACTATTATTTTTTTGACGAAAACTGCGCCTATCGACTGCTCGCCCTGATCGATGTGGCCCGCCCGGGAACCCGGCTGCTGGACGAAGTGACGACCCACGCCATTCCGTCAGATACCGTACGCTGGGTTGTGGCTCACGACCTGGTGAGAGATATTCATTACCGCCCTTCGGCCGCCACCCAGGTCTCACACTCGCTCGCCGAACTCGCGGACGACGAACGCCAACTGGCGGCGGCCATTGCCACCGGTAAAATCAGCGTACAGGACGAGGCCGTTCAGACGTTGCCCCCTGCAGCGCGGTCGCGGATCATGGAGGCCACTTACGACTACGTGCGTCATCAAGCCCAGGCGGCAGGCTGGCCACGGGAATTCGCCGCGCCGCTCTCCCATGAGCTTCTTATTGCCCGCAGCCAGTTACAGGACCAGCCAGCGATTGCCCCACCGCCGGTTCCGGCCATTCGTGACGACCAGGGTCACGACACCCTGCGGATCGGGCTGAACACCGGCTATACCGGTTCTGAGCACTATACAGAGCTGTCATTACGGGCCGCCTACCACGACCTTCTGGACCCGCCTGCCGGTTATAGGCCCGGCGCTCAACTGCAGTTCATGCGTCTGGATGCCAGGGTCTACCATGACAACACAGAGCTTCAGGTGGAAAATCTGGTCGGCGTGGAAATCCGCTCGCTGACACCACGGGACCGGTTCTTCAGCCCCCTGTCATGGCAGGTAGGCTTCGGCGGACGTCGAACAGAACTGGAGAACGGCGACCGGGTATTCACCCCCTATCTGGAGGGTGGGGCCGGCGGAAGCTGGCGTCTTACCAGCGGAACCCAGGCCATCGCCATGCTCACCGCCGACCTGGAACTTAGCAAACATCTACCCAAAGGCTACGACGTCGCTCCGGGAGCGGATCTGGCCCTGCTCCATCAGAGCGACACCTTCAGCCTGATGACCGGGCTGCGCAGCAAGGCCTGGATCGCCAGCAGTCACCACCGGGACGACGAGCTCTACCTCCAGGGCGCCTTCCATATCGACCGGGACTACAGCCTCAAGGCCACCGTCAGCCGAACCCACCACCACGACAGGTACGAGACACTATGGCAGCTCGGGATTCACGGTTTTTTCTAGGCACTGCTCTAGCGGCCCTGATGGTCACTTTTTCCGGATGCAGCAGTCTGTTCTTCTACCCCGATGATCATGTGTATCTCACGCCAGACCGCCTGGAGCTGGAATACGAAGACATCTGGCTGCTCACCCCCGACGGGCAAACGCTTCACGGCTGGTGGCTGCCGGCTCACGGTACCGCGAAGGGCGACGTCTACTTCCTGCATGGCAATGCACAGAACATCAGCAGTCACATTCTCAACGTCGCCTGGCTGCCGGAAGCGGGCTATAACGTCTTCATGCCAGACTACCGGGGCTACGGCAAGTCCACCGGTGAGATCACCCTGGAGGGCGCACTGCACGACGTTGAGTCCGGACTGCGCTGGTTTGGCGCCCGGCCTGATGCTGGCGAACGTCCGTTATACCTGCTTGGCCAGAGTCTTGGCGGCGCGCTGGCAATTACCCTGGCCAGCGAGTGGATACCCCGAAATGAAGAACCTGAACTGACCGCGGTTATCGCCGACAGCACGTTCTCCGGATTCCGTGCCATCGCCCGGGAGAAGCTCGCTGGATTCTGGCTCACCTGGGCGCTCCAGGCGCCCCTGAGCTGGACGATCACCGATCAATACGAAGGGGTCGACCAGATCCACCGGGTCAGCCCGGTGCCGCTGATGGTTATCCATAGCGTTCGTGACGGCATCATTCCGTTCCACCACGGTGTCAGGCTTTTCGAGGCCGCTGACGAGCCCAAACGCTTCCTGCGCACGGATATGCCCCACGGGGGCACCTTCATGTTACCGGAATACCAAAAGGCCCTCCTGGACTTTCTAGAGGACTCAGCCGCTAACGCTGCCGACCGGGAAAACCGGCAATAAAAAAGCCGGGGACCTTTCGGTGCCCGGCTTCTGAACCACGAAGAACTTATTCGTCGTCCATCTCTTCAGCTTCCACATCCAGCGGACGGCCGACCAGCTCAACAAATGCCATGGGGGCATTGTCGCCAGCACGGAAACCGCACTTCAGGATACGGAGGTAGCCACCGGGACGCTCGTTATAACGCGGGCCCAGTTCATCAAACAGCTTGGCAACAGCTGCATCGTCACGCAGGCGGGAAAACGCCAGACGACGATTGGCTACTGAATCGTTTTTGGACAACGTGATCAATGGCTCGGCTACCCGGCGAAGCTCTTTGGCTTTCGGCAGCGTTGTCTTGATCAGTTCGTGCTCAACCAGTGACGCAGTCATGTTACGGAACATGGCCTTGCGATGCGCACTGGTCCTGCTGAACTTACGACCACTCTTACGATGACGCATTGCTCTGATTCCTTACCTTAAACTACCAATACGGCGATCAACCGCCCAGAACCCGGTCATCTCCACGAAGGCTTGCCGGTGGCCAGTTGTCAAGACGCATACCCAGGGACAGACCGCGGGAGGCCAGCACGTCCTTGATTTCGGTAAGCGACTTTTTACCAAGGTTAGGCGTCTTCAACAGCTCAACTTCAGTCCGCTGGATCAGATCACCGATGTAGTAAATATTTTCTGCTTTGAGGCAGTTTGCCGAACGAACCGTCAATTCCAGATCATCCACCGGACGCAACAGAATCGGATCGATTTCTTCCTCTTCTTCGACGTTCTCCGGCTCTTTCTCGTGATCGAAATCTACAAACACAGCCAACTGCTGCTGGAGCACCGTGGCGGCCCGGCGAATTGCTTCCTCCGGATCAATCGTACCGTTGGTTTCCAGATCGATAACCAGTTTGTCCAGGTCGGTACGCTGCTCTACACGGGCACTTTCAACCGTGTAGGCCACACGACGCACCGGACTGAAGGTTGCATCCAGTTGCAGGCGCCCGATGGCCCGCGTCTCGTCTTCGTCGAGACCACGCTGATCAGCAGGCTCGTAACCACGACCTCGCGCCACCTTCAGACGCATGTTAACTTCACCCTTCTCGCTCAGGTGACAGATAACATGATCCGGGTTGGTCACTTCAACGTCGTGATCCAGCGTAATATCGCCGGCGGTCACAACACCCGGGCCTTTCTTGCTGAGAGTTACCTCAGTTTCGTCACGCCCGCCCATCTTGACGGCCACACCTTTGAGATTCAGCAGAATCTCAATGACATCTTCCTGGACGCCCTCAATCGCACTGTACTCGTGCAGAACACCGTCAATCTGAGCCTCGGTGATTGCACAGCCCGGCATGGAGGACAAAAGGATCCGACGCAAGGCACTGCCCAGAGTATGACCGAAACCGCGTTCGAGCGGCTCCAGGGTCACTTTGGCGCGAGTGGTGCTCAGCTCCTTCACGTCAATGGTACGAGGTGTCAATAACTCATGTACTGAACGCTGCATAGACGCCCCTATCTGCTCTCGTTGCTAAAGGACTTTACTTGGAGTAAAGCTCGACGATGAGGTTCTCGTTGATGTCTGACGACAACTCAGTACGCTCGGGTACTGACTTGAACGTGCCAGTCATCTTGCTGGCGTCAACCTCGACCCATTCAACCGGAGCCCGACCTGAAGCCAGATCCAGTGCACCTTTAACACGCAACTGATTCTTGGCTTTTTCACGAATGCTCACCACGTCACCAGGACGCACCTGGTAAGACGGGATGTTCACCGGCTTGTCGTTCACCAGAACCGCCTTGTGGGAGACCAGCTGACGGGCTTCGGCGCGGGTTGAGCCGAACCCCATGCGGTAGACCACGTTATCAAGACGGCCTTCCAGGAGCCGCAGCAGGTTTTCACCAGTGGCGCCTTTCGTACGGGCCGCTTCTTTGTAATAGTTTCGGAACTGCTTCTCCAGCACGCCGTAGAAACGACGGACTTTCTGCTTTTCACGGAGCTGGACCCCGTACTCGGACAGACGACC
>CAZHAY010000025.1:0-29575 GCA_964530545.1 uncultured Marinobacter sp. | reverse complement strand
ATCAGCCTCTGACTGTCTGCAGTTCAGGCCCATGGGCCGTTGCCTGTACCTGAGGTTCTACTGAGCTATCTGTCCGACTATCTACCCGACTATCTACCGGACCATTTACCCGACTACCTACCTGACCACTAACCTGCTTTCTGCCCTGCTCGCTACTGGACGACAAAATTCCGTAGCAGCACCCGGGCCAGGGGGGGCTCCCCTTCTGCGGCCAGGGTATCGTTCACCGCCGTCAGCAAACGCTCCGGCAGAGCCTGACGGCCTTCCAGTGTTTGCAGCGCCATGAATTCCAGCTGCCCCAGTTCGGAGATCAGGGTGTTCCGCAGCAGCGGAAGATGTTTCTGTGCCGCCGCCAGGGCCGCCGGGTCCGTGGATTCAAACGCCAGATGAACCTGAATATAGCGCTGACGCCCCGGATGGCGAACCGTGGTTACCACCGCCTTGTCCATGATCATATACTGAGCCGGCACAAAGGAAGCCGGTGCACCACCGGCGTCAGCCACCGTGCCCTGCTTGTCGCCCAGGAACCAGAGCGTACCTGCCACGGACAGCGCGACGGCAAGAATCGCCACCACGATCATCAGCAGTATGGTCTTTAGTTTACTTCCCTTGCCGGATGACTCCGGTGCCCCGTTGTTAACTGCCATCTGAACGCCTGTCACCTGATTGCCGGCCAGCGGCGAAAACCGCTTCTGCTGCTCACACTTACCTGTGCTGAGTGTAACCTCTGACTGACCCGCTGGCGAATACTCATCCCGGGGAAAATCCCGCCGGGGTCAGACGAAAACGTCCACTTCACCCCGCCAGGAAAGATCCAGAGATCCCGTTTCAAGCCCATCACTTTCGTCCGTACCGTCCAGCCCGGCCTGTTGCGCCGCACTGGCGCCGTGATCCGGGTCATCACTGCCATCCTGGTCGGTGGCTTCGCGACCGGCGGAATCCGTTACATCAAACCCTTCCAGGCTGAAGCCCTGCTCGCTGAGCATCTCCCGCAACCGATGTCCGTGGAGCTCCAGCTGTTCCCGCACCGCAGGGGTGGTGGCGTGAACGGTAACCGTTGCCTGATCGTTCTGCACCTGAACCCTTACTTCCAGCGGCCCCAGTTCGGGTGGTGTGATATGGATTTCTGCTACCGCCATCTGGCTTGCGGTCAGCCAGGCCAGCTTGCCCATTACTTTTTCGCCCCACTCACTCTGCCCCACCGGGGTGTCCACGCTGGTGGCGTAACCGCGCATCAGCGCCTGGGCTTCGGCCCCCCGCAGTGAGCCAGGCTGACTCAGTGACTGAGTCATGTCCGGGCTTGCCGCCGCCGTCATCAGGAGGTTGGCAAACTTGCCGGCGGACTCCCCGCTTAATTGCCCAGCCCCGCCTTGCAGGCCGCCGAGCAGATTGCCGCCGGTGGGTTCACCGTCTGCATTCAGTAATGCGGCAAACAGTACCCCGGCAGTGGTGCCGGTTCCTGGCAGCTGCCCGGAACCGGCCAGAGGATTAGCCAGCGCGCTGGCCCCATTGGCGAGGGTCAGCGGTCCGGTGACCATCTGGGCGAGTGGAATGGCTGCCATGAGCGGATCCGCATGCAGTGGCTCGTCCTGCAGCGCGGGGTCTTCCTGTACGGTATGGGTGTCCCCCGGCGTCTGCCTGCTCTTGTCCGGAGCCTTGGCCGCCGGGTTATCCTGCCGGTTCTGAACGGATTCTGTCTGGCGGTCTGCCGGGTTAACGGCGTTATTCTGCCGGTCGGCTTTCGGCGGCTGCGACGAAGCCGCCGCCCGCTCAGCGCGACGGGATTCGTGCTGTGCCTGGACTTCCGCTTTCGCCTGTCGGCGTTCGTCTACGCGCTTCTGCGCCAGCCGCTTTTCCTGCTGACGAACAATCTCATCGTAACGACTGGGGCCCTTGTCACTGGTGGTCAGGTCTGGCACCTGACTGGACGCCTTACGGTCGAGACTGGCTTCGGGATTGAGTAACTGGCTTAGTACCATCGAAGACATGGCAACCTCTTGCCGCTGAATCACTGAAATCCGCCTGAACGACGGGTTTGACAGGAACAGTGCAAATCAGATGCCAGCATGAGAAATGCAGACGCCTTACCGGGGCGAGGCGCCTGGATACATCAGGCGAGAAGCGCTTCTTCCATCAACCGGCACACTGTGCCGAACTCGGTTTCCAATGCGCTCATGAACTGGCGCCCGGTGTCCAGATCACCGTCGTGGCCAGCCTGCTCGATATGCTGGCACAACTCGCCGAGACGGGGCGCGCCGATATTGATACTGCTGCCCTTGAAGCTGTGGGCTGCCTTGCCAAAAGCATCCGGGTCCCCATCGGACAGGGCCTGATGAAGCGCCTCAAGGCGGTCGCGGGAGTCGCTGATGTAGGTCTGGATGAGGATATCAAATTCATCCTCCATCACGTCCCGCAGCTCGGCAAGTGCTGCTTCATCCAGGTGTGGTTTTTCGTTCATGACCAACCTCTGGGAGCCACCGACCGTGGGTGACTTCTGCTGTACAATTTGACGGCCCGGTTGGCGCTGATACCACCTGCGAGCCGGTAGGACGAATCTGACAGACGCCTGTTAAGAACCAATCTGTCCGCCTCCGTTTTCGGTCAATTCCCAATCATATACTACTTCCGCCTCATTTCCTTGCTTGTTGAAACTCAGGCCACTGGACAACTGGCGAATCAACGCAAGCCCCCGGCCGGCATAGGCTGGCTTGTGCCCGGGGCTGGCCAGGGCATCCGGATTAAACCCCGGACCGGAATCCCGGCAGCGAATAATCAGACGCCCACCATGGTTGCGGGCGCTGTGTTCCAGCTCGAACCGGACAGAGTGGCCGCTGATGTTCGCCAGTCGCCGCTCCCGCTCCGCATAATACCGTGCGAATCCGTCCGGGCCGTCTTTCCAGGCCGAAGGCAGCTGCAGGATGCCGTGCTCCAGCGCATTACTGTAGAGCTCCGCCAGTAGCGTATAGACGTCGCCGCTATGCTGGCGCAGCCCCGCCACAGCCATGCAGACATGGAGCAGCATCGGTAAGGGGTTGAACTGCCTGAGGGCCTCCCCGTCCACTTCATAGCTGCAACGCCAGCGGACGGGGCCGGCCAGGGCGGATTCCGCAGGTGGCATGCCATGGATGATCAAGGGGTCCTGGCCGGTTACTCTGAGCCCGAGCAGAGTCAGGTCATCCGATTCCAGCGCGTCGCCGGTAAAGCTCTGTACCGCCTGAAGCACATGGTCCACCGGCGACAGGCTGGGTAACGGGCTGTCCAGCACTGCAGCCAGCCGCTGTACCCCAAACTGCTGTCCCTGGAGGTCTTCCGCCTCCAATACGCCATCGGTCATCAGCAGGACATGGTCCCCCGGCTGGACCGGGTATTCCTCCATGGGCGCCGCAAACCGCTCCGGCGCGAGAATGCCCAGCGGCAGGTGCCGGGACTGAAGCACCTCGCGGCTGCCATCGGCCCGCAGCAGATAGCCATCCGGCAGGCCGCCGTTCCACACCCGTATTGCGCCGTGGCGAAAGTCCACTTCCACCAGGGCCGCGCAACAGAACATGCCGGTGGGCAGAATTCGCGCCAGTTTCTGGTTCACCTCCCGCAGGATGTCGGCTGCGCTGAAACCCTTGCTGGTCATTCCGTAGAAGATTTCCGATAACGGCAGTGCGCCAATGGCCGCGGGCAGACCGTGTCCGGTAAAGTCGCCCACCAGCAGGTGCATGCCACCAGCGGGCCGGGGGCCGGCCAGCACCACGTCACCATTGAAAATCGACATTGGGGAAGCGTGATAACGAATATTGGAGGCATCCAGGCAGCCGGTGTGCGCTATGTTGTCAAACACCCGGCGGGCGATAAACTGCTCCTGCAGCAACTGATCGTTATGGGCGCGGATCAGATCCCGCTGCTCGCTGAGGGTAATGTGCATGCGGCGCATGCGGTCAAAGGCGCCCAGTTTGGCCTCGATAATGACCTGGTTGTAGGGCTTGGGCAGAAAATCATCGCCGCCGGCGTCCAGGCACTGGGCCAGGGACCCGGCGTCCGACAGGGACGTAAGGAAGATAATGGGAACCAGCTTTTCGCCCGCCAGGGCCTTGATCTGCCGGGCAGCCTCCATGCCATCCATATGGGGCATCATGACATCCAGCAGAACCATATCCGGCTGATACTGCTGATACAGCTGAACCGCAGACTCGCCATCCTCTGCCGCCTGCACCTCGTGCCCCTGGCGCCGCAACATCGCCTGCAGAATCAGCCGATCCGTATTGCTGTCGTCAGCGATTAACAGCCGAAGCGATGTCTTTGGGCCGGTCACCGTGGTGCTCCCTCAGCCAGTCAGGACTGCCAACCTCGTCTATCGCAACCTGAAATCAGTCAGCGAATGGTAAAAAGCTGCTCGAAGTTGGAAATTGCAAAGATACGGCGCACATCGGGGTTGCTGTTTTCAATCTGGATGTTGGCATGGTCACCGCCGGCAAAATCCCGTAGCAGTAACAGCATCCCCAGCGCTGAGCTGTCGAGGTAGGTGGCGTCAGTCATGTCGAGCACCCAGCGCCTGACCTGCCGGGAGTCCTTCTCGTAGGCATCACGGAAAGCCTGGTGAGCGCTGAAGTCGAACCGGCCCTCAATGGCAATAATCCGGGTTTCACCGTTATCGCTGTGGTGTGTATGCACAGGCATGAGGTCCACCTCCACGAGCCGGGGCTGGGCCTGAAATCCAGCTCATCTTTTTCTCGTTGTTTTATCAGAATAGACAACATAACCGGTTCTGTATGCCTGTATCAGTTATGGCGCCGTCGGGAAAATTGACGGGCTGCCGCTTCATCGGCCTGCTTTTGCTCGGCCTGGTCCCGGGCGTGCTGTTCCTGGCTGCGGCAGGTTTCAATGTACCGCTCCATACCCTGCCTGCGCTCCCATGCCTGTAGCCACTGCTGGCGTGCCTGTTCCACCCGCTGGGCAGCCTGTTCAACCCGGGTCTGCTGGTCACGGATCAGCACATCCAGCCGTGCAATAAAACTCTGCCAGCCCTGCAGCCGGGCCACCGGTACCGTGCCCTGCTGTTGCTGGCGCATCTGCTGGTGGTATTCCCGCTGGTAGGTATGCAGCTCGGCCAGCCGGTCCTGTTCCGCCTGCCATTGGCCACGAACTTCGTTCATACGGTCGAGGGCCTGTTGCTCCTTGCGCTGCTCCAGCGTCAGCACCACCTGGAGCCGCTCGGATCTTGGCTTCATTCATGGCCTCCGGCCGGCGGCTGGGACGCTGGTTGGGGTTTGTCTGGCATGACCGTCATAAGCTGGTCGATGGACTGATCAAAAGGCGCGGCCTCATCCAGTCCCTGTTGCAGAAACTGCCGCATGGATTCGATATGACGAATGGCGAAATCCGTCTCCGGGTCCGATCCTTTGACGTAAGCGCCAACACTGATCAGGTCCCGGGCCTGCTGATACCGGGAATACACCTGCTTGAAGCGCTGGGCCCGGGCAAAATGCTCACGGCTGGCAACCTGGGGCATGACACGGCTCACGGAGGCTTCCACATCAATGGCCGGGTAATGCCCCTCTTCCGCGAGCCGCCGGGACAACACGATATGGCCGTCAAGAATGGCCCGGGCAGAGTCTGCTATGGGGTCCTGCTGGTCGTCGCCTTCGGTCAGGACGGTATAGAACGCTGTGATGGATCCACCGCCGGGTTTGCCATTGCCGGTGCGCTCCACCAGCTGGGGCAGCTTGGCGAATACAGAAGGCGGATAGCCCTTGGTAGCCGGCGGCTCGCCCACGGCCAGCGCGATTTCCCGCTGGGCCTGGGCGTATCGGGTCAGGGAATCCATCAGCAGCAATACCCGCTTGCCCTGGTCCCGGTAGTATTCGGCGATGCGGGTGGTCAGCTGGGCGGCTCTCAGGCGCATCAACGGCGAATCATCCGCCGGCGACGCCACCACCACCGAACGGGCCAGGCCTTCCTCACCGAGGATATCGTCGATAAATTCTTTGACTTCCCGGCCCCGCTCACCGATCAGGCCCACGACGGTGATATCGGCATCGGTAAACCGGGTCATCATGCCCAGCAGCATACTTTTACCCACGCCACTGCCGGCAAACAGGCCCAGCCGCTGCCCCTGACCCACGGTCAGAAGACTGTTGATGGCACGAATCCCCACGTCCATCGAGGTGCGCACCGGTGCGCGATGGAGCGGGTTAATGATATCTCCCGCAAGAGATACCCGGGCCTGGGCCTGTACTGGCCCATGGTCATCCAGCGGCTCGCCGTTTCCGTTCAGTACCCGGCCCAGCAGACCCTCGCCCACCGGCACCTTGCTCGCCGCCGAGAGCGGCACCACCCGAGCTCCGGGCCGAAGACCATCAATGGCGGTGAGTGGCATCAGGTAGACCCGGTCGTCTTCAAAGCCGACCACTTCCGCTTCCACGGTGGTCTCTCCGTGTCCCAGGATCAGACAGCGATCGCCAACGACCATGGGACAGCCAACGCATTCCAGCGTCAGACCAATCATGCGGGTCAGGCGTCCGGAAAGCTCCGGTTCAGGTTCGGCGGGAATACCCGCACTCAGTTGCCGGAGGCGATCAGCCAGGCTGAGAGTCATCGTCGGACGCTCCCGGTTCTTCCAGCACATCCCGGTGGAAATCGGACAATTCGCCCATCACCGACTCCAGGCGCTCGCTTTCACCGGCGGGGGCGTTGCCAATCTGCTTTTCCAGCATGGCCTGCACAGCCTTCTGGAAGCGCTTCTCAACGGTATAATCCACCAGCGAGTGCCGGGTTTCCACCTTGCAGCCGCCGGCCAGTATGGTTTCGTCGGCGATCACCGACGTTTCGGCTTCCAGTCGCATCGCGACTTCGGACACCCAGTCCCGATCCGCTGGGTTGACCCTGATGCGGACGTCTTCCCGGGTAGACGGCAGGCTGTTCATCGCCGTGATCACAATCTGGCGAATCTGTGACGAGTCCAGGGTCAGTTCCCGGTGAATGACTGCCCGGGCCAGGACCGTGGCCAGATTGACCAGCGCGGATTCCAGTTCATCCTGATGCTGTTCGATGGGGGTAACCAGCTCAGCCATCAGGGCTTCCAGTTGCGCCAGTTTTCTGTCGATGGCGCTGCGGGTGTCCTGCTCCGCCTGGGCACGGCCTTCCTGTTCACCGGACGTGCGGCCATCCTGATAGCCCTGCTCCCGGCCGGCTTCCATACCCTGCTGGAAGCCTTCCTCGTAACCCTTGGCGCGACCTTCATCGCGGCCTTCGTCCCAGGCCGACTGACGGATGGCTTCGATATCCGCCGCCGTCAGCGGCCGGACTTCCACCTCTTCCTCACGCTCCACCTCATTTCCCCGCTCGTCGAGCAGGGGCAGTTCCCAGCGCTCCCAGGCGCTGAGCTCTTCCGGAGGAACATCTTTACGGCGACGGGAATCGGTCATTACATCATTTCTTCGCCAGTACCACCGAGGGTGATCTCACCCGCTTCCGCCATACGGCGGGCGATGGTAATGATATCTTTCTGTGCAGCTTCCACTTCGCTGACCCGGACCGGCCCACGGGCCTCCAGGTCATCCTGCAGCAGCTCAGCCGCACGCTTGGACATATTACGGAAGATCTTGTCACGCACCGCATCATCGGCGCCTTTCAGCGCAACCACCAGCACTTCCGAGGAAACCTCCCGCAACAGGGCCTGGATACCACGGTCGTCCACTTCCACCAGATTGTCGAATACGAACATCAGGTCTTCAATGGTGGAGGCCAGATCCGGATCCATACCCTTGATGGAATCCATCAGGCTGCCCTCAATGGAGCGGTCCATGAAGTTCATGATGTCCGCCGCGCGCTTGACCCCGCCAATACGACTGGTCTGCGCACCGGAACCGCCGGAGAACTGCTTCTCCAGAATGTCGTTCAGTTCCTGCAGCGCCTGCGGCTGGATGCTTTCCAGGGCTGCTACCCGCATCACCACATCCAGGCGGACTTTCTCATCCAGGGTTCCAAGAATCTCAGCAGCCTGATCCGGATCCAGGTAGGAAATAACAATGGCCTGAATCTGCGGGTGCTCGTAACGGATAATGTCAGCAACTGCCCGCGGCTCCATCCACTTGAGGGTGTCCAGTCCGGTGGTATTGCCGCCGATAAGAATGCGGTCGATCAGGCTGGCAGCCTTGTCGTCGCCCAGGGCCTGGGTAAGCATGGCACGGATATAGTCATCGTTACCAACCCCCAGCCCGGTCTGGCCGCCCACGGCGTCCACAAACTCGTTGAGTACGTAGGCCACTTCGTCCTTGCTCACCCCCTTCATCTGGGCCATGGCTACTCCCACACGCTGAACTTCCTTGGGCCCCATGTGTTTGAGGATTTCGGCGGCGTCGGACTCTCCCAGCGACATCAGCAGAATGGCGGCCTGCTCGACCCGGGGAATTTTACGACGGAGCTGCTTGCTGTTTTCGTCCTGGCGGTTTTCTTCAGTCATCGACGTTCACCCACTGGCGCATTACCTGAGCGACCCGGGCAGGGTCCTCGGCGATCAGGCCTTTCAAAGCATTTAAATGTCTATCATAGCTGTCGCTTGCACCCGGCAACAGCAAGTCACTGCTGCCGCTCATCGCGTCGGCCAGGGCCTTGTCCGAGCTGATGTCCAGATCATCAAAGGCGCCGTCGCCTGAGTCATAGTCGCTGTCCCGTTCCCGGCGGCCACCGCCGGAGAGGGTCTTCAGCACCGGGCGCAGCAGGCCCAGCACCAGGGCGAGAATCACGGTTGCGGCGAGCACCTGTTTCATCACGCTCCAGAACCAGGGCTGCTCCCAGAAGGACGGCTCCATATATTCCACCGGCCGGTCCGGCGCGAAGGGGGCATTGACCACGGTGACGCTGTCACCCCGGGAGGCAGAATAGCCCACCGCGTCCCGGACCAGCATGTTGATGCGCTGTAATTCCTGTTCGTTCCACGGTTCGAAGGTGACTGCACCGGTTTCGGCACTGACCACCGGCTTGTCATCCAGCACCAGCGCTACGGTCAGGCGTTTAACGTCGCCCTGGGCCTGGCGGATGTAGCTGACTGTACGGTCCACTTCATAGTTGCGGGTTGACTCGCGACGGATGTCCACCGGCTGGGCTGCGTCGCCGTCCTCAGTCGCAGCCGCCTGTTCAGGTACGGTGGCAGCGCCCGGCGGCTGGTTCGACAGGGCACCGGGAATGCCGCCCTGGCTGCCGCCAGTACGTTGCTCCGAGAATTCCCGTTCGCTGCGCACGGCCTGCTGTTGGGGGTTAAACAGTTCTTCCGCCTGCTCCACCGACGAGAAGTCCAGCTCAGCGCTGACTTCCGCCCGGAACCGGCTGTCGCCTACGATGGGGCCAATCATGGAGGCCACCCGGCGGGTCAGGCGTTCTTCCACCTTGGTGGTGTACTGGTACTGATCACGCATTTCCTGGCGGTTGGCATCTTCCTCGCGACCGGTCAGCAGATTGCCGTTCTGATCCACAACGGTCACCTGGTCACGGTTCATCTCAGGCACGCTGCCAGCCACCAGGTTCACAATGGCACTGATCTGCTCCTGCTCGATCCGGCGGCCAGCGAACAGATTCAGGAAAACCGAAGCAGAAGGCTGACGGGCATCACGGACAAACACCGACCGTTCGGGAATGGCCAGATGAACCCGGGCGGACTTGACGCTGCGCATACTGCTGATGGTACGGGCCAGCTCGCCTTCCAGACCACGGCGGAAACTGACGGTTTCCATGAACTGGGACGTGCCCAGCCCCCTGTCCTGATCGAGCAGCTCAAAACCGATACTTTCCCGGTCCGTCACCCCTTCAGCGGCGAGCTTGAGGCGGGCGTTGTAAACATCGTCAGAAGCTACCAGCAGAGCACCCGAGCGGCCGTCCATCTTGTACCGGATACCGCTCTGGTCGAGAATCTGCGACACATCCATCGGGTTGTAGGACGAGAGGTCTCCCAGCACCGGCTGATAGTCAGGCTCCTGGGCCCACAATACGACGGCCACGCCAAGCGCCACACTGGCGGCCAGCCCGACCATCAGGCCAATCTGGCGCAGCAGGTTGAGCCGGTTGAAGCCGAACAGTAAATCGCTGCGGCTCTCGCTACCGGTATCGGTATCGGTACCGGTAGTGGAAAGTTCGGTTGAGGTGGCGTCTGCAGGTACACTGGCCATGGGCTACTCCGCTGCTATCTGGTTATACCTGCCGTCAGATCGGCATGTTCATGATGTCTTCGTAAGCCCTGACCACCCGGTTGCGAACCTGTGTCAGTGCCTCGAAGGATACGGTGGCTTTTTGCCCTGCAATCATCACCCGGGTGATATCGACATTAGGATCGCCCTGTTCATAGGCGGTTCGCAGGTCATTGGAGGTGGCCTGCAGATCGTTCACCTTGTCCACGGCCTGGCTCAGCATGTCACCAAAGCCGGGTGTTTTACTGGTCTGGTCCACCGCCGTCGGCCGGTCCACCTGGCCACGCACGGCCAGATCGTTTTCCATACGCTGATTCTGCTGCATCTGGGCTCGCAGATTGCGCATTTCGGACAGGACGGTATTGATGTCGGCTCGCTGGACCATTGCTATCTCCCGATTCAAAAACGCTCACCCTGGGTGTTCCTTGGTGAGGCTGAGCATGTTCAACCGGTTAAAAGCAAACTTCTGGCCAGGTTAAAATTAATCAATTATTACAATGAATTAAGCGAGACATAAGCGGAGCTCAGAAGGTTGCCGCCAGGTTTTTGACGGGTGATAAACCCGTAAATGAAAAAGGCGCCCGCAGGCGCCTTGTCTAACCGGTCAGCATTAACTGGCTTCCGCCAGCTCCGCATCCAGATCGATGCCGGCCTCCCGCATCTGGGCCAGTTTGTAGCGCAGGGTGCGGGGACTGATACCCAGCTGCTCGGCAGCACGGTTGCGACGGCCCCGTTCACGGCGGAGGGTATCCAGAATAATGTGAAACTCCTTCCGGCGGATTTCGTCGCCAAGGGAAGCCGCTTCCTCCGGCGTTTCCGACGGCGCGGTCTCGGCCGCAGCCGCGACAGGCTCACTGACGGCCTCAGCCGGACGCGCGGCTACCGTAGCCGCAGTTGTCGTGGTGGTGGTAGCGGGATGCAGCTCAAGGCCGGTGATGCCCATTTCCAGACACAGGTCTTCCGGCTGGATTTCGGTGCCCTGGTGCAGTACCAGCGCCCGCTGAATCGCATTGTCCAGCTCCCGCACGTTGCCTGGCCAACCGTGGTTTCGCAGCGCGGCGCGGGCCGCCGGCCCGAGACTGATGCCGGTCAGCTTCATCTTACGGCTGTGCTGGCGAAGCAGGTGCTCGGCCAAGGGCAGAATGTCCTGAGGCCGCTCCCGCAAGGGATGCCAATGCATGGGCAGCACACTGAGACGATAGTAAAGGTCTTCCCGGAACTTTCCTTCCCGTACGTACTCCGCCAGATCCCGGTTGGTGGTGGCCAGCACGCGCACGTCGAGGGAAATGGTACGACGGCCACCGATGCGCTCTACTTCACGCTCCTGGAGTACCCGTAATAGTTTGGACTGCAGGCCCAGCTCCATCTCGGAAATCTCATCCAGCAGAATGGTTCCGCCATTGGCCTGTTCGAACTTGCCTGGTGACGTGGCGTGAGCCCCGGTGAAGGCACCTTTTTCGTGGCCAAACAGAATCGCTTCGAGCATGTTTTCCGGAATGGCAGCACAGTTGATGGCCACAAAAGGCTGGTCGCTGCGGGTGGAGTTCTGGTGAATAAAACGGGCCAGCACTTCTTTACCCGTACCGCTCTCACCGGAAATCATCACCGTCGAGTCACTGGCCGCAACCTTTTTCGCAAGCTGGAACAACCGCTTGCTGATGGGGTCTTCCGCCACCGGCTCGTCGCTTTTACGACGGGGGCTGGATGCGCCGACCACTTTCTCCACTGCCTCTACCAGAACCTGCGGCTCAAAGGGCTTGACCAGATAGTCGATGGCACCGAGCTGCATGGCGCTGACGGCGTCACTGATCTGCCCGTAGGCAGTGATCAGCATCATCGGCAGGCCGGGATGCTTTTTAAGCACTTCAGCCAGCAAATCATGCCCGGACATACCCGGCATGTTTACATCGCTTACCACCATGTCTACCGGCCCACGGGCCAGCTCTTCCAGAGCTTTTTCACCAGAGGCGGCTTCCCGCACCCGAAACCGGGCGAGTTCGAGAGTGGTAACCAGCGCTTCGCGCAGGTCATGATCATCTTCAACAATCAGTATCTGGGGGCGGGCCATGATGTCCTCCGGCTATCCTTTTCTGTCACGCAGTGTGGTTCGGGTTACGGGTGGCGGGTAAGCGCACCGTGGCACAGGCACCACCGCCGTCGGCGGAGGCCAGGCTGAAATCGCCGTTGTGGGCCTTGACGACCGCCTGCACCACCGCCAGCCCGAGGCCGGTGCCGTGGGATTTGGTCGTGTAGAAGGCTTCCATCAACTGCCTGGGCTGGTGCCCGGTCAGACCCGGGCCATTGTCGGTTACCGTAATTGTCAGTTCGTGCTCACTGCCGGCCAGAGCAAGGGTCACTCTGTCAGCACCGGCTTCAAGGCTGTTATTGATCAGGTTCATGCACGCGCCTACGAGGGCTTCCTGATTGCACATCAGGGGAACCGGCTGTCCATGGTTTTGCAGCTCAACCTGCTGCTCACCGTTCAGGCTCAGGCCATCCACCGCCGCCTGCAGGCCATCGGCAACCTTTGTTGAGGAAAGCGCTTCCGCCAGCCGGGTTTCGCCACGGGCAAAAGTCAGCATGTCCCGCACCTGGGCTTCCAGATGAGTCAGGCGTGACATCAGGCGGTTGGCGCAGCGCTGGCGCAGCTCTTCGTCAAGGTCCGGCTGGCCGAGGTGACCACCGTAAAGAATGGCGGCAGATAAGGGTGTGCGAATCTGGTGAGCCAGAGAAGCCACCATGCGGCCCATGGCAGACAAACGCTGGGCATGGGCCAACTGGGCCTGGAGCTGACGGGTTTCGGTCAGGTCGGTAAGCAGGATAAGCTGGCCGGGCTCGTTCTCCATGGCCCGGATTTCAATACTGACCCGGCGGCCATCTTTCAGCGAGACCTCGTGGCCATCGTCGCTGCGGGGCGCGAAACAGCGCTGAATCACGCTGACCCAGCGCTCGCCTTCAAGCGGCTCGCCGAGCAACGCCACGGCGGCGGGGTTGCATTGGGTAACCTGGCCATGGCTGTCCAGCACGACAACGCCGGCTGGCAGCGCAGAAAGCAGTGTGGTGAGGCGATCCGCGAGCCGTTCCTTTTCCTCCAGCTCCCGCTGGCGTTGCCGGGTTTCGGCGGTCAGTTCGCCGGACAGCTGATTAACCCGGGACTCAAGGGTACGGTAGGAATCGGTGATCTGGCGGGACATCTGATTGAACAGATCCAGCGCAGTGTCCACCGCGGCGTCCTGCTGATCCGGGAACAGGGCTGTCACCTTGTCATTGGCGTCGGCGGCTGCGTCTGTTCTATCGAGCGCGGTAAAGTCCCCGGCACGGGAGGCAGGTACTGCCGTCTGGATGTGTCTCATGCTTCCCCCTGACCATAAAATTATGTTTCCGATCAGGGTAAAGCAGAACCTGTGCCATTACGGTTTTTTATATCTCTGACAATGACTTATATTCGATCTAAGAAGTACGAAGAGGCATGCATTAACGATACGTCAGAAATCCGTCAGCCCTCATCATCGTCCCGCAGACCGTATTTGCGAACCTTCTCAACCAGGGTTGTACGGCGAATCTGAAGCTTCTCGGCCGCTCTTGCGACGACGCCATTAGCCTCATTCAGGGCCTGCTGGATCAACTGTTTTTCAAGATTGGCCAGATATTCCCGCAGGTCGATGCCATCCACCGGCAGCAACGCGGGCGTGTCCAGCCCAACCAGACCGGGCAGGCCGCTGGCCATTTCCGACTCATCAGTATGGGGTGGGTCTTCGTCGTGGTCTTCGACGTAACGGAACTTCTTCGGCAGTTCCCGCACCCCAATAACCCCGAAGGGGTTCATAATAGCCAGACGTTCCATCAGGTTGGCCAGCTCCCGGACGTTACCGGGCCAGTCGTGGCGACACAGATTGAGAATGGCCGCCGAGTTAAGGCGCAGGGAGCCGCGCTTTTCCTTTTCCATGCGAGCAATCAGTTCATTGATCAGCAGAGGTATGTCTTCTGCTCTTTCCCGCAATGGTGGCATTTCAATGGGAAAAACGTTCAGGCGATAGTACAGGTCTTCCCGGAATTCGCCCTTTTCGATCATATCTTCAAGATTTTTGTGGGTTGCCGCGACGATACGGACGTTGGCACTCTGGGTTTTGTTACTGCCCACCCGTTCGAAAGTGCGTTCCTGCAGCACCCGAAGAATCTTCACCTGCATATTGAGGGGCATATCGCCGATCTCATCGAGAAACAGCGTGCCGCCTTCTGCCAGCTCAAACCGCCCTACCCGGGTCGTAATGGCACCGGTGAAGGCGCCCTTTTCATGACCGAACAGTTCGCTTTCAAGCAACTCTGCAGGAATTGCGCCGCAGTTGACCGGCACAAATGGCTTCTCACGCCGAGGCGAGTGGTAGTGGAGATTCCGGGCGACCACTTCCTTCCCGGTGCCGGATTCACCGGTGATCAGCACACTCACATCCTTATCCGCCACCTGGCTCATCAGCTCGCGCACATTGCGGACACCACGGGAGGTGCCCACCAGACTCCGGAACAGCATGATGTCCCGCTGCTGACCCCGGCTCTGGGCCTGGGTATGCTGGTCGCGATAAACCTGAGCCCGATAAAGGGAATCGATCATCTTGGTGTAGTTGGGGGGCCACTCCAGCCGGGCGATCACCCTTGCCTGGCTTTCCGCATTCAGCTCATCGAGCTGCGGCCCGTCCAGCAGCAGAATGGGTACGCCGCTGGCAACCTTGCATACGGTTGCGATATCGTCCTGCAGATTTGCGTTGTTCGCGCCATCGATAACAGCGACGCCTACCTCCGACAGAATCGACTGATCCTTGCCGTTGAGGCATTCCCGGGACGCGCCGTCGTCAAGCACGGTTTCCCCGCCGACAAACTCCAGTATGGTTTTCAGATCCCTGGCCCGTGAGTTATCCCTGCTCAGCACCAGCACAGTATCGATCATGGACATGCAGATTGAATCTCTTGTCAGCACAGCGAGAAATAGCGGACTGGGGCGCAGGCAGCCCGGTTCGGTCCGAAGGTTGTTGTCTGCGCTATTTAAGACGTTTGGTTACAGAGAGTCAATTTTATGACGGCGCTCACGCCTCAGGGGATAACCGGTACGAGTCGTGACGAATCATTGGCCGCCTTTCGGATTGCGCCCCGACACTTTTGCATAGGCGCTCGCCGCCTTGCGGTTCTGCCCGACCTGCTCCAGCGCCTCCTTCGCTTCGGCGCGGGCCTGCCGCGCTTCGCTGTCTGCCTGCTGCACAAACTGATCCAGCGTCTGCAGCCGCTTCTGGACCTCAGTAGGTGACAGCTCCCGCTTCTCCATGGCTACCATTACCGGCTCGATCAGCTCCCGGACGCCGCCGTTCAAATCACCCAGCCGGGACCAGTCTTTATCCTCAAGCGCCTGGTTTAACTGATCAATACGCTCATCGAGTCTGGCAAGTGCTTGCTGGGCGGGGGTGCTCATGGCGGATCTCCGAAGCATTGGCGGAACGGCAGGTGCAAGGTCATCAATATGCCCTGCCATCTCTTTGGAGTATACCGACGTTGCAGATAGGATAAAGCGCGGGAAAACCAATCGGGGATCTGGTAGGATACAGGGTTCTCAGTGAGCAAAGCTTGATAACTGGCTCTGGGCGGGCAACAGACAAATCGTAAACGCGCGCTCAATGCTTATGTAAGGATTCTATGTCACCTTCATTTTTTGAAATTGTACAGCTCAGTAACGGCGACTATGCGCTCAAGCGTGTAGACGATGAGTCCGCGCCGCTGGTAAAGATATCCTTTTCCCAGGAAGCCCGGGAAATGATGGATAACCACGACATGTCCGTCGCCCGTGCCATGATAGATGCCGGCATTCAGGCAGTCAGCCATATCAATGACGCCGTCGACTGGGAAGAAGCGGACCTGGAAGATTTCGAGTTACACGCCCACCACACCATTCACTGACATCCTGCAGCCCTACCGGCAGCGCAGAATTACCCCGTGGCTCCGGCCACGGGCCGATGCCTGCTCTAGCGCCTGAAAGTCACGGCCCGATAACCGGCTTGTCCAGGTCACAACCGCGTGGCAAGTGCCCGCTCCGAGGGCGCGCCTGGCCAGCTCAAAGGCAGAATAATCCCGGCTTGACCTCAGCACCAGCAGCTCATTGGCGATAATACCGTGCATGGTCTGCCACTTGCTGACCAGCGCCGGTGGCGGGTCGATCCACGCCAGCCAGCGCCGCTCCTGGTTGAGCTGAGTCAGCATGGGCAGCAGCAGCTGGAAGTTCTCTACCTGCCCGGGTGGCAATATCACTTCCGTAACGTTGCCGCAGGGTTCCGTTGCCATGCCCATCATCGGCATGGGTTCCACGTTGACGCTTAAGCCCAGCTGTTCCATAACTTCCTCCCGGAATACTGCAGACTGACGATGGCTGCTGCCCGCCAGAAGAATTAATGTACCTGATGCAGGTCCGACTGGCGGATCACGCCAACCCCAAGACCTTCTATCACCAGCTCCTGCTCACGCAGATCCACCACAATGGGCTCAAACTCTTCGTTTTCAGCCATCAGATACACCTGCGAACCCTCCCGGCGGTAGCGCTTGACTGTCACGTCTTCGCCAACCCGCGCCACTACAACCTGGCCGTTATGCACATCCTGTGTGCGGTGAACCGCCAGCAGATCGCCGTCAAGGATGCCGATATCCTTCATACTCATGCCCCGCACCCGCAGCAGGTAATCCGCTGACGGATTGAAGAACTCCGGCTGTAGCGTGCAGTAATCTTCAATATGCTCCTGGGCCAGAATCGGGCTGCCCGCAGCCACCTGACCAATAACGGGCAGACCAGGGTCCTGCGCTTCTTCCGGCAGCCGGATGCCCCGGCTGGTGCCTGGTACCATCTCGATCGCACCCTTGCGAGCCAATGCCCGCAAGTGCTCCTCCGCCGCATTGGCCGAGCGGAACCCAAGTTCGGCAGCGATTTCCGCCCGGGTGGGCGGATAGCCAGTTTCAGCCACATACCGGCGGATAATGTCGAGTACCTGGCTTTGCCTCGCAGTGAGCTTCATGGACGGTTCCTTCGTTGGTCGCTGATGCTGGTGTTATATACAGGTGTTAACTTTATACAGTATTTTATCCAGTGTAAACCCTGCATTTCTGACGGTCGGGACAACACCTTCAGATCAGCGCGCACCGGGTGAACAATCGTCAAGGTTTTCTCCCGAGGGCGGGGAAGCTGTTACATTGACTACAGTGCGTCATCTCAGGGAGCAACTGAACTATGCCCGACCGCTGTCGTATGCCTGAACTGCTCGCCACCGCCGAGGGCACCCCCCGCCGGGTTGGCGTGGAGATTGAGATTTCGGGGCTGGGTTATGAAAGGCTGGTGGCGTTAACCGCCGACCTGTTGGCAGGCAAGGCTTCGGAAGTCAGCCGTTACGTCAGCCGCATCGATACGCCCCTTGGCGAGTTTACGGTTGAGCTGGATTCAGACCCCATCAAGGATCTGGATCTGATGGACGAACGGATACCCGAAACCCTCCGGCAACTGGGCGGGCACGCGATGGATGTTATCGATTATGCCGCCGAACGTCTGGTACCCCTGGAAATCGTCTCGCCCCCTATCCCCTTCCAGAAGCTGGAAGTGATTGAGCAACTGACCGATCAGCTCCGGGAAGCCGGCGCGCTGGGCAGCCGGGAAGCCATTTTCTATGCGTTCGGCCTGCAACTGAACCCGGAACTTCCTGGCCTCGATGCAAACACACTGCGCCGTTACCTGCAGACCTTCGTGGCGCTCTACGACTGGTTAAAAGCACGGCACCAGCTGGATTTCAGCCGCAAGGTAACGACGTATATCGAACCCTGGGCCAGCAAATACATTGATAAGCTGGTGGCCGCCGACTACTGGCCGGATACTGAAACCCTGATGCGGGATTACCTCAGGGATAACCCGACCCGTAACCGGGCCCTGGACCTCCTGCCCCTGTTCGCGCACCTGGACAGGGATCTCCTTGCCGAATATGTCCGGGACCCTCGCGTCAAGGCCCGGCCCACCCTGCACTACCGCCTTCCGGACTGTGATATCGACAACCCGCGCTGGCATTTTTCCACCGTCTGGAACGACTGGGTGGTACTCGAGCAGGTGGTTGCCAACCCGCAGCACCAGCGGGAACTGAACGACCTGTTTCGGGAAAGCCGCACCCTCTCCTTTCGCAACCTCACCAGTACCTGGCGTTCCCGTTGTCAGCACTGGCTGGAACGCCATGGTTATATCTGATCCCGACCGCCCGGAGGAAGAGGTACCCGGGTTAACCATCGGTATCAGCGGGCCGTCCCGCAAGCGCACGGCGGATCGACTGATCGCGGTGGGGCTGCGCCTCTACGGTGCCCATACACACTTCATCCGCCCAGGCAGTAAAATCGACGTCAACCTGCTCGATGGCGTTGTGTTGTCCGGCGGCACCCACGTCCACCCGGAACTTTATGATCACCAGCCGACCATAAAGGCACGGTATGACAGAGTTCGTGATGACACCGACCAGTATCTGCTGGCTGAAGCCGAACGGCTACATCTGCCAGTGCTGGGCATCTGCCGGGGTGCGCAGATGATCAATGTGTTCCGGGGCGGCACCCTGTGCCAGGACGTGACACCGCTGCGGGACAAGACCCGCCATCGGCCACTGCTGTTACCGCTGCAACCGGTGGGCATTGTGGAGCCTACCCGGCTGGGACGTATTGCCCGAACCCGGCATATCGGCGCCAACCGCATCCACAGCCAGGCCATTCAACGGCTCGGCCAGGGCTTGCGGGTCAGCGCGGTGGACAATGACCTGTTTGTGCAGGCCTTTGAGAACACTCATGGCCAGTGGCTCATGGGCGTACAATGGCACCCGGAGTATTTGCTGTACCATGGCGTGCATCGTCGGATCTTCAAGGATTTTGTACGCACTGCTGAACAACTGAAACTGGCTCGCCTGACCCGGGGTCAACACCCGGAGCCGGAGGGCATTGCGATAACACCAGAAGGAACAGATCATGAGTAAACGTCGCTTTCGTTGCTTCCTGACCCCCGCCGTCATCGCCCTGCTGTTGCCAGCCGGCGCGGCACTTGCCGACACGCCGGAAATCAGCCTCAACGGCGAAGGCCAGGTGCGGTACATTCCTGACAGCGCCCGCCTGAGCTTTACCATCAATGCCGAGCATGCGGATTCTGACAAGGCTCTGGCACAGGTTCGCAAGACCATGGGTCAGTGGCGGGATGCCATCAGCGATGTGCGTGACCAGCTGGTGGATTACAGCGATGCCTCTGTCCACCTGTATCAGCGCCGGGAGCCGCCACGGCCACTGCCGGACGGCACCATGAAAGACGAGCGCAAGACGGTTGCAGTCGTCAGCCAGACCATCAGTTTTGAGATTCATGATCTGGCGCTGCTCAACCCGGTGCTGGAGAAAGCCCAGGATCTGAGCATGAACTACAGCCTGGGCCAGCACCAGTTCTTCCATTCCGATGAAGAAAAGCTCCAGCAGGATGCCCTGGCCAGGGCCATCCGTAATGCCCGGGCACGCTGCGAATTTGCTGCCGCGCAACTGGACATGGCCTGTGGTGAAGTGAAAAACCTCAGCCTGCACTCTTCCGGCGGCGGGCCGGTACTGATGCGCATGGCGGAAGCTACGTCGGCCAAGGCGGACACCATCAGTGAACCCGGACCGCGGGAAATCAGCGCATCGGTCCAGGCGACCTTCCGGCTGGAATAACGGCCCGCCCCGATCCTCAGAAGTCCCGTGTGTAGAAAATGTCCAGGGAGGACGCCAGCCCGCTGGCAGCTTCGACATAGAAGTAGCGGCCAAGGTCATAGCGCAGCGCCACGGTGGTAATCGGTTCAAACAGACCGACACCGTAGCGCAGGCTGAGGTCTTCGGTAAGGTAACCGCTGGCGACGACGGAGGATTCGTCGCCGGAGCCCTCGGCTTCCAGGGTCAGATCCCGGATACCAAAGGCTTCGCCAATCCCCCGGGTCAGGCCACTGGCCCGGTTCAGGCCCAGGGACAGCGCCGCCCGGCTGACCTGGCCCTGATCACCCTGGCTTTGCAACGGCCGCCCCAGGATCACGTAGGACAGGGCCTGATCCTGGGACATAGGCGGTTCCGAGAAAACTTCCGTCCGCGGTTCCTGGGCCGGACCGCTAAGTCGGATACCCGCCACCACGTTGTCCACCCGCCGTACAGCTTCGATATCCAGATAGGGCTCACCGACGGCTCCCACGAAAACCAGCCGCGCCCGGCGCAGTTCCAGCTCCTGCCCGAAGGCCTCATAGCGCCCCTCAACCAGTTGCAGGGCGCCGCGGGTGTCCATGTTATTGCCGATGCGAAGCTCCCCTTCCAGTTCACCGGTTACGCCGAAACCTTCGAAGGTCACCCGGTCTTCCCCTACCACAACCGTGACGTCCATGCTCATGGAGCGCAGCGGCGGTGGCTCTGGCTCCCGCCCGACGATAACCTCGTCGCTGGACACCGATACCGCCTGCTCGGGTAATTCACGCACCTCGATTTCACCTCTGGGTACCTCCACCCGTCCGGCGATGGTCAGGTCGCCCTGAGTAAAGCGAAGCTCCAGATCCGGCGATACCTGGAGTTTGGCATAGGGCTCGTAGGTCAGCGGCAACTGTTCCCCGGTCAATACCATGGTCAGCACCGGCGTCCCGTCCCAGTCCAGCACGCCGCCGATTTCCCCCTCCCCTGTACCGTTGCTTTGCCAGCTTCCGTCCAGGGTGGCGCGCTTACCGGTAAAGGCGAGCCGCAGGTTCAGATCAGAGATGGGGATGGGTACCATGGGATCGATCACGCGACCATTGGACAGCAGCAGTTCGCCATCCACATCCGGGGCCAGCAGAGGACCCTCAAGACGGCCCGCGCCTTCCACCTGGCCGGTGACTTCTTCCATATTGAGCAGGGAACCCACCATGGCCAGATCAAAATCGCTCAGACTGAAACTACCCCTGGCGGGCCGGTCGGGAGCGTTTGGATCAACCGCCAGATCGACGGACAGCGCACCGAGACCGTCGCCATCCAGCCGTAGCGCAATTTCAGCCAGTGCCGGCGTCAGGTCGGCCGACAGGGTCAGCGTCCCGTAACTCAGGGTTTCCCAGTCCTCATCCAGCACCACATGAACCCGGCCGGGGCCCGCCGAGATCCGTATTTCGCCGGTTGGGCCTTCCGGCGTGGTAGCCAGTACCAGAGAGCCGTCGATATGGGCGCTCCAGCGAATGGTTTCCGGCAACAGGGGCGCCAGCGCCGAGGTCGGTAACTCGTTGATGGACAGGTCCAGTACCAGATCCGGCATCAGGGTCTGGTCGCCGGCGCACAGGGTGCTGTCCTGCCAGCGCCAGCAGTGGGCCCCCAGGGTCAGGGTCTGATCCTGCCAGCGCAAATCAGCAGGGTTTTCCAATTGCCATTTCTGATCCTGCTGGGTCAGCAGCAGGCTGCCGTCGGCCAGCTGGCCCAGCCACTGACCACCGTTTTCGGTCAGCCAACCGCCCGCCAGCGCGATGCCGAGTACAAGCTGTTCGTGTTGAACTCTCAGATCAAGCCGATGATCGTCCAGCACGCCGGACACATCCGCCTCAACCTGCTCGATAATCTGATCGGCGACCTGAATCCGGTTGACGGCGAGGGCCGCGTCCAGGGCGTGGTCGTCCGCCAGTCGGGCACTCAGGGTAAACTCATCAATGCTCAGGTCATCCTGCCACAACAGACCCTCACCGGAGGCTTCCAGGGTACCCGCCGGCGCCAGCATGGGGCCGCGGGCTGCGACTTCCGCCTGCAGGCTGCCGGCCAGCGCGGGGTACAGGGACTCTGGCCGGGGGACATCCAGCGCGCCTTCCAGATCGATAAACGGCGCAGTTCCCAGGGGATCCTGCAGCTCCCCGCCAAGAGTAAGGCTGTTATCGCCGATACTGGCCATGACTTCCGGGATCTGCCAGCGACGATCTTCCGCCAGGATCTGCCCACGGCTGATCAGGGGCTCTTCCCGCCACTGGCCATCCAGCGTCCACTCGGCGGAAAACTCCGGCTGGCCTTCACCGTCCAGTGCGCCCTGGGACGTAACCGAGCCGTTGATGCTGGCGGCGGCGCCCGGGATCCAGTAACCGGGATCAAACTGATCGAGAACAATGTCCGCATCCCAGCTCGGTCCGGTAAAGCCCACCAGGGCTTCACCCTGTAACCGCCCGCCTCCGGTTGTCATGATCAGTTCCTGCAGGCGAACCTGCTGCAGATCGCCCTCTGCCCGGGTATCCACCGTGGCCTCGCCCATGGGGCCGCTGGCATCCAGGTCCACCACGGCGGTGTACTTGCCTGCCCGGTATTCGCCCTCCGCCTGTAGAGACGTGATGGTAACCGGTGGTGGGGTCAGGTCCGGCAGCAGGCTGTACCAGGCAAAAGCACCCATGGTGATTTGAGCATTGGCAACCAGCTCCTCCGACCAGCTCACACCCCCGGTCAACGCCAGTTCGGCCTGAGCCTCATTCACCGCTGAAGGACCTGATAAGGTGAGTTGCAGGTTGCGGGCCTCCTCGGCGGTTGCCCGGCCTGACAATCTCAGCGTTACCGGCCCCTGATCCCCTGGCAGAGTGGCTGAGGTGTTGATCTGGTAGCCACTGTTGAGATTCCCCCGGGCGTTAAGCTGCCAGTCCAGCAGTTCGAGGGTTTCCGGCAAGGTATCCAGGGCATGGAAGGCATCCGACTGCAGCTCGACCTGGGCGGGGAGCGCCGCGTTCAGCGGTGACAAGGCAGCTTGCAGCTGGGCATTCAGGTAGCCTTCTGAGGTCAGACGTGCCCGCAGGTCTCGCACACTTCCGCTCACTTGCCCAGCAATTCGCCACTGGTCACCCTTGGGTGGCGGCAACGTAAGGTCCAGGTCCAGCGCCAGTGGCCAGTCTCCGCGGGTGGCCAGCCGCCCGTTCATCCGCAGGGATACCTCTTCACGATCCAGCGCCAGTTCCCGAAGATGAAAATCCGCTCCACCACCGCCGCCTTCCAGGGCCAGCCGATCCCAGACCAGCGTCCCGTTGAAATGGAACGGCCCCAGGTCCACCATGCCGATATCCAGATTCACCGGCAGACGCACCTCCGGCAACTGTACCGGTCCCGAAGACTCATCTGAGGCAGTCGTGTTATCAGGAATCCGGACGACCTCTATGGATGCCGCCTTAAGACGATCCAGACAGACGGTTTTCTGGAACAGACAAGTGGGCGACCATTCCACTTCCGGCTCATCGACCGCCACCTGAACGCCGTAACCGTGCCAGTGCAGGCTTGCTGCCTGCCACTCGCCAAGCAGCGAGCCATCCGCCTGCTCGGTGGTGAGCCCCGGAATCTGCTCCAGCACCCAGGCGGTGCCCGTGTCAGAGCGCAGGGCGGCCAGCAGCAGTCCGATAACGAGGGCCAGCAAAAGCACGATCACCAACAGGCTGATCAGTACCCATTTCAGCACCTTTGCGGTGATATTGATGACCCGGTTCATATCTCAGGCCCCATGGAGAAATGCAGGCGCCAACCGCCGCCAAATTCATCGTCCAGCCCTCTCGCCACATCAAACCGGATGGGGCCCACCGGGCTGATCCAGCGCACGCCTACCCCGGCACCGGTGGCCAAAGGATCATTGAAATTATCGATAGCGTTACCTTGGTCCGCAAACATCGCGAGACGCCATTTTTCTGCCACCTGATACTGATACTCCAGGCTGCCGACCAGCCGGTAGCGCCCCCCCACCGCAATACCGTCTGAGTCTTCCGGCGACAGGGTTTCATAACCATAGCCGCGAACACTCTGGTCACCCCCAGCGAAGAACCGCAGCGACGGCGGCACGTCGGAGAACTTGTTGGTGGCGATCCCCGCCAGCTGAATCCGGCTCAGGAAGCGGTGGTTGTCGGCAAGGGTGAAAAGTCCTCTCGCCTCGGTACTGACGTGAACGACGTCTACGGTGGAGAAAGCGTCGCGCAGGCCGCCGGCGACATCCAGATGCAGACGGTACCCCTGGGATGGGTCAACCGGAGAGTCTACCCGCCGCTTTGAGAAGGCAATGCCCGGCAGCAGCAAGCGGGTGTTGCCGGAATCCACATTGCCAATATCATACCGTTCATTCTCCCACCGCACTGACAGCACCCGGGTCCAGCCATTATCCATCAGGTGGCTCCATTGCTGGCCGATGGTAAAACGGTCTGATTCCACGTCCTCGATGTCCTCACGCTGATAGCCGGCGGTCAGCCGGAGCGAGTCTGTCATGGGCGGGTCCAGCGGCAGTTCATACCAGCCGGTGATATTCTGGCGGGGTTCTGAAAGCTCGGTTTCCGCACCCCGACGATGGCCCCATTCGTTGACCCAGTGCTCGGTCCAGGTGCCCCGGAATCGCGGCCCGACGTCCGTCGAGAAGCCCACGCCTGCGGCCACCGACCGGGGCTCACGCTCGCTGACCCGGGCATTCACCGGAATCACGCCGTCTACCGCATCCGATGGTGTTGCGGTGACCAGCACCTGATCAAAGTAGCCACTGTTGGACAGATCAGAGCTCAGTTGCGCCACCTGGTCCGCATGGTAGGGGGTTCCCGGCTCAATCTGTACAAAACGCCGCAGCAGGGAGGGGTCAAACACGTGGTCATCGTTGAAGGTCACTTCTCCCAGGCGGTAGCGCTGGCCGCTGGTAAAGTGCAGCAGAACGTCCGCCTGCCGGGTCTCCGGATTCACCTGAAGGCTGCGCCGGGTAAATTCGCCGTCGAAATACCCCAGGCGGGAAGCGCGATTGCTGATCACCTGCCTGAGGGCGTCGTATTCGCCGTGATCAACAATATCACCGGGTGCCGGGCTACGCGGCAGGTTGCCGCTGAATTCCCCGTCGTCCGATGCCGGACCGGAAATACTGACCTCCCGGGTGCCGATGGTCACCGGCTCGCCGGGAATGATGTCCAGTACCAGCACCGGCGGATCGCCATCCTGGATACGACGTTGGATGGTCGGACTGTAGTAACCCAGCGCCCGCAGAGCCTCCCTCACCTGCGCTTCCGCGGTGCGACCGTATCGCCGCAGGGCCGGCCGGCTCCGGTTCTCGACCGTACCCACAAAAGCCCGGGCATTCTGCAGCAGGCGCGGGTAATCCCCTTCAATGCGGATGTCCACCTGGTTAGCGGTGGCCCATGGCATCGCAGCGACGGTCAGCCAGAGACCCAGCCAGCCGCGGAACCTGCGGAAGGAACGTCCTGAAGTCTGTATGAATTGCAAATCCTGCTCCGGTCCTGAACGTCCCCTGCTCCCGGGCCAACGGCCGGGTTCGTCGTAAACGCCCAGATACGCTAGTCTGTTAGTAAGAGTCTGGCAACACCATGAATCCCCGGGAATTACCAGTGCCCGTTTTCTGCCGGACGTTTCGGAAATCATCAGGCCACAGGAGCGGTCGCCAGCGGATGTTCACCATTAACCGGGAGAACCTCAAGAAGAGCCACCAGAGTATCTGGCTGGTCATCGATTTCCTGATGCTCGGGCTACTGATCGTCAACCTGGCACTGATTATTTTCGACTCCATCTACAGCTTCGAAGCGATTCAGGATTTTTTCCAGCAATCGATGCCGGCATTCTACAACGTTTATCATCCTATACATCGCAACTTCATATTCTACGACCTGATTTTCGTCAGTATTTTCCTGACCGAATTCTTTTTGCGCTGGCTTTACGCGATCCGCGCCAGAACCTATCAGCGCTGGTATTTTTACCCGTTTATCCACTGGTACGACCTGTTGGGCTGCATTCCAACCAGCGGCATGCGGTTCCTGCGGATACTGCGGGTGATCAGCATCATGTACCGGCTCCACCGGTACGGCATCATCGACCTCACGAAAACGCGGCTGTTCCAGTTCCTCGCCTTCTATTATGACGCGTTCCTGGAAGAGCTTTCCGATCGAATTGTGCTGAAAGTGTTATCCGGAATGCAGGAGGAAGTGCGTCGGGGCGCGCCGGTACTGAACCGGATTGAGCAGGAAATCTTGCTGCCCCGCCGGGAACTGCTGGCAAGCTGGCTTTCCGGTCGCATCGCGGACCTGGCCAGTGAAGGCTATGTACCAAACCGTGATGCGCTGCGACGTTACCTGGAAGAGCGTATCCGAGAGGCCATGCGGCAGAACCCGGAGCTGTCGCGCTTACGCTTGCTGCCCATTTTCGGCAACCAGGTACGGGGTACCCTGGAAGGCGCTCTGGGCAATATCACGGCCACGATTCTCAATCAGATTATGGAAGACCTGGCCAGCAGCCAGAACCACGAATTTGTAGCCGATCTGGTGGATGCCTTTATGCCGGAACCCCAGGTTTTCAACGCCGCCGGGGCCCCGGTCCCGCGACGGGATAACGACGTGATGATCGCCGTGGTTTTGGAAATTCTTGAGGTGCTCAAGGATCAGGTACGCTACAAGCGATGGCGGGAGCGGTTGTGATCAGCGTTGCGGTGGGGCTTCAACAAACTTCTCCACCAGAAAATCAATCATCAGCCGGGCCTTGGCTGGCAGACGTCGGTCCGGTGGGAACATGACATAAAGCCCGCCGAGATCCACCAGGGGCTGGTCAAGCTCCAGTGCCATCAGCTTACCCTCTGCAATGGCACGGTCGACGATAAAGTCCGGCTGGTAGATGATGCCCTGCCCTCCGATCGCTGCCGCCAGCAAGGCGTCCCCGTTGTTCGCAGACAGATTGCCATGAACCGGAACCGCAATGTCCCCCTGCCGGCCAAAGGCCCAGGCTCCCTTGCTCTGCAGCGGCGACAGGGTATATGCCAGACAGTTATGCTCTGACAGATCAGCCGCCCGCAGTGGTTTGCCGTAGCGGGCCAGGTAGTCCGGCGCTGCACATACACGCATTTCGCACTCACCCAGCCGGCGCGCCTTGAGGGAACTGTCCGCCAGATGACCAATACGAATACCCAGATCCCAGCCACCCTGTATCAGATCGTGCTGGGCATCGCTCAAACCCAGTTCCACATCGATTTTCGGATAGCGGGCACCAAACTCCGGCAGCAGTGGCGCGATGAAGCTAACACCAAACGAATGAGGCAGGTTCATGCGCAACCGGCCGACGGGCTCGGTACCCTGAATGCTTACTTCGGCTTCAGCCTCATCCAGATCCTGAAGAATGCTCCGACAGGACTTCAGAAAATCGGCACCAGCATCCGTCAGGGTCAGCTTGCGGGTGGTGCGATGCAGCAGTTTGACCCCCAGCCAGGCTTCCAGCGAATCCACATGCTTGGTCGCCATGGCCGGGGACATACCCATAGCCCGTGCTGCAGCTGAAAGACTGCCCTGCCCGATGGCCTGCACAAAAACGTTCATACTGGTAAAACGATCCAGCATTCTTATTTCCTACTCTGAGTTAAAGGTGTAGCCAGAAAACCCGATGTTCTCACACTGAACGATAGGACGTAAATTAGGTGCATTGATAAAACGCAATTTCAACGGAGGGCTCGACGCCATGACCAACGCTGCGACTTCTACAACGCCGGTAAGACAGCCGGTACTGTTCATTCCCCACGGTGCCGGCCCCTGTTTTTTTATGGAATGGTCACCGCCTGACGCCTGGAATGGCATGGCGAACTTTCTGAGCAACCTTCGCCATTCTCTGCCGGAACAACCTCGCGGTATCGTCATGGTCTCGGCCCACTGGCTGGCGGAAGACTTTCGGGTTACCTCAAGCGAGCAGCCGGAGCTGATCTACGATTACAACGGCTTTCCGCCCCACACCTATGAGCTCAAGTACCCGGCGCCCGGTGATCCTGTGCTGGCAACCCGTGTGGCTGCCCTGCTGGGCCAGGCCGGACTGGGCAATAGCGCGGATTCCGGGCGGGGATTTGACCACGGCATGTTTATCCCACTGAAGTTGATGTTTCCGGCGGCCGATATCCCGGTGGTACAGCTTTCGCTGCGAGCAGACCTTGACCCAGCCTCCCATCAGGCTGTCGGCAAGGCTCTGCAGGCGCTGCGCGATGAAGGAATACTGATCATCGGCAGCGGGATGAGCTTCCACAATATGCGCGGCTACGGCGACGAGCGCTTCACGCCGCTGTCGGAAGATTTCGACCGGTGGCTGACAGACACCATGGCGCTAACGCCCACAGAGCGGGAAGAGCGGCTGAACGACTGGGCCAGTGCGCCCCATGCGCTCCAGTGTCACCCCCGGGGCCATGAGGAACACCTGTTGCCCCTGATGGTCGTAGCCGGCGCTGCGGGTAAGGACACCGGGGACAAGGTTTACTCAGAGCAGGTCCTTAAAACACAACTGTCTGCCTGGCGTTTTGGCTGACGCGGTTTACCCGACGTGAAGTGCAGCCCGGCCACTTAATCAGTATGTATGAGCCGTTCTGGCTATACTCACAGTAAAACATCAAAGGAGAACTCGATGCTCAAGGATTCCCAGGATCGTTATGGATCACTGACTAAATGGCTGCACTGGCTGATGGCGGTGCTGATCGGCTGGCAATTGCTGAAACTGGGCGATCGTATCGCCGATGGCGAACACTGGATCGGTGAAACCCTGGTACCCTGGCACGTATCCATTGGCACCCTGTTGCTGGTGCTGATTGTCATACGCATTATCTGGGCGGCCAGTCAGCTCGGCCATCGCCCCACCCATGACCCGAAAACCGCGGCTCTGGTCAAGACCGGCCACGGTCTTATGTACGCGGCCATGCTGCTGATGCCACTCACCGGTATCATGGTCATGGTCGGCGGTGGCTACGGTCTGAATGCATTCGGGCTGCAGCTGATCGCCAAGGGCGATGAAGCGGCCTGGGCGGCGACTCTGGGTAGCATACATCCGCCGCTGGCGTGGGCCCTTACAGCCATGATTGCTGGCCATATCTTTATGGCGCTGCTGCATCACTTCCGGGGTGACGATACGTTGAAACGGATGATGTAACAAACCCGATCACCAGCCCGGCATACTCGTTTAAAGAGTGCCGGGCTTATGTTCGCCCATGGAATAAACTTGGCTTCTCCGAAACCCCGAAAACCATCTCGTCTGAATGCGACACGGCAGTTGCTGCACCGCGAGCAGCTCCAGGAGTCCGTGCGCATCAATCCTCAGCCCGGGTTTCGTAATTCCGCCCTTGCGGGACTGCAGGTGGCCATCACGGCCTTAATCGCCTTGCCGCTGGTTCAGTTATCGCCGTTCTCCTACCTGATTGGTTATGCGTCCTTGGGCACCCTGGTGGCCCTGTTCGGGCGGTTCGCCCCCAGCGCCCGCCGTGGCTGGATTGTTTTCCTGTGCCTGTTGACCCAGACCACGACAGTTTTCGTCATGTCGCTGGCTGCCTGGGCGGGAACGCCTATCGAGCTACAGATCGCCCTACTGGCCCTGCTCTGTGGTCTACTGTTCTATGTGGTGAACGCCGGAGAATTCGGTCCGCC
>CAZHAY010000024.1:11325-30276 GCA_964530545.1 uncultured Marinobacter sp. | reverse complement strand
GAGCAGTTGGCTTTTAACCAATTGGTCGATGGTTCGAATCCATCACGACCCACCAACACGGCAGATTGACAGGAACACACATCTGCTGCAAAAAGAGCCTCCGGGCTCTTTTTTTTTGTGCGCGAAACCTCATAAAGAAACCATGGACCGGCAACCCTCCGATTATCCGCTTCCGGTATTGCGATCCGGTGGCGGAAAGGTGACAACCTGGCAAGGGTGATATAATGCCGGCTTAAGGCGTAGCAACAGAGAAGCAACCATGACTCGACTTGAAGATCGTATTCTGGTCCAGGAATATCTGGCCCACAAGGCGGAGCCCAAGCCCCTCAGTGATGAGGAGAAGGCCGAGCTGGAATCCCGCATCCGAGATGCGCTCAGGGAGCAGGATGCGGTACTGGTCGCACATTACTACACTGACCCGGACATACAGCGACTGGCAGAGGAGACCGGAGGCTGCGTGGCAGACTCTCTGGAGATGGCACGGTTCAGCAACCTCCATCCGGCCTCGACCGTCGTTGTGGCGGGGGTTCGCTTTATGGGCGAGACCGCCAAGATTCTGAACCCTGAGAAACGGGTACTGATGCCCACGCTGGAGGCAACCTGTTCGCTGGACATCGGTTGTCCCGCGGACGAATTTGCCGCCTTCTGTGACCAGCATCCGGACCGCACCGTGGTGGTCTATGCCAACACCTCTGCGGCCGTCAAGGCGCGAGCTGACTGGGTAGTGACCTCAAGCTGTGCGCAGGCGATTATTGAAGATCTGGATGCCCGGGGCGAGAAGATCCTCTGGGCTCCGGACAAGCACCTGGGGAGCTACATCCAGCGTATGACCGGCGCTGACATGCTGCTGTGGGACGGTTCCTGTATCGTCCACGAGGAGTTCAAGTACCGTGGCCTGGAGGATCTCAAGGCCCTGTATCCGGACGCAGCGGTGCTGGTGCACCCGGAATCACCCGAAGCCGTTGTGGACCAGGCCGACGTTGTGGGGTCCACCTCACAGCTGATCCATGCGGTTCAGTCCATGCCCAATGAGCGCTTTATCGTCGCCACCGATAACGGCATTTTCTACAAGATGCAGCAACTGGCGCCGAACAAGACGTTGATTGAAGCACCTACGGCGGGTAATGGCGCGACCTGCCGGAGCTGTGCCCAGTGCCCCTGGATGGCCATGAACGGCCTGAAAAACCTGCTGGAAGTGCTCGAGCAGGGCACACAGGAAGTATTGGTGGACGATGAGCTTCGTGAAGACGCGTTGCGCCCGCTTCGCCGTATGCTGGACTTCACGGAGAGCCTGAACCTGAAGGCTGCCGGTAACGCCTGACAGCGTTCCGCGGCCGGGCGGCGGTGTCGAAGGGCCTCTTGAACCGGCCGTCAGGACCGGCCCAGGCGGCGGCTGACTTCGGTCAGCCGCTCGGAGATAACCTGCCGTAAGGGCGCAGAAGCAGGGACCCGCTCCTGCGCCTGACGCAACTGGCGCTCGGCGGCTGCCAGATCACCCATCAGAATATCGTACTCGGCCCGCGCCCGGTGTACGCCAACAATATTGCGGGCCATCCCTTCCGCTTCGGCCAGCCTGAGCCAGAGATTCTCCCGCTGCGGATAGTTACGGGTCAGGGTGCGAAGGTAGTCTGCGGCCTGGCTGCCGTTACCGGCCTCGTTCTCGATATCGGCCAGACGATCGGTAATGGGATAATTCCCCGGATTGCGGCGTAGCGCCGTTTCCATCAATTCCCGGGCTTCGGCGAGATTGCCCTGGGCTTGCAGGGTTTCCGCCAGGGTGACCTGATAGGTAATCCGATTGGGGTTGGTGCTGAGCAATTCTTCCAGCAGCTGTCGGGCCTCGGTGGATTGGCCGTCCGCAAGCAGCGCAACCGCAAGCCCATAACGGGCCGCGTCTTTCCGACCGGCGTTCGGTTGCCTGAGGTGGGTCCGGAACGCATCGATTGCCACGTCCAGATTGCGTGAATAGCGAACCTGCAGGCGCGAACGTACCAGATGGTATTCATGGCTGTCAGCAACCTGCTTGTCGGCGAACTGTTCCGCCCGGCTGCGGCTGTCGGCCACCCGGGATTCGGTCAATGGGTGGGTCGACAGGTATTCGGGAACGCGGCTGCCCTGCATGCGGGCCTGACGCATCATGATTTCAAACATCTCGGGCATACCCCGGGGGTCAAGGCCAGCGCTGGTCATGATTTCCAGGCCCACCCGGTCCGCTTCCTGCTCGTGAGCACGGCTGTAGGACAGCATATTCTGTATCGACAGCGCCTGGGTGCCCATGATAGCGGCAATGCCGGCGTCAGACCCGGTCACCGCCGTCAGCACGATGCCGGCTATAATACCGGCGGCGGTCAATGGTGCAGAGCGCTCCTGCTGTTCCAGGCGGCGGGCAAAATGCCGCTGGCTCAGGTGGGCCAGTTCGTGGGCCATCACCGATCCGAACTGTTGCTCGGTCAGGGCATGGAGAAACAGGCCGCCGTTGACACCCACAATATTGCCCGGCACCGCAAAGGCGTTAATGGCGGAATCATCAATGATGACAAGCGTCAGTTCCCGGTTGTTCAGAGGGGTGTAGGGCACCAGGCGGTAAACGACTGACATCAGGTATTCTGCAACCAGCGGATCGTGGATCTGACGGGCGGAGCGACGAATGGATGCCATCACCTGGTTGCCGATATCTTCTTCCATGCGATCCGACAACAATCCGCCGCCGAGCCCGCCAATAGAGGGCAGATCCCGTTGCTGGGCCTGGGCCCCGGCTGATGAAAAGAGCAGCATGCCCAGGGCGACCAGTAGCATCAGCGTGGGCCTGCCGCGGCGGGGGGTGAGATCTGGCGTGAACGTCATACGTTGGCCGTTAAGCTCCGCATAAATCAATGCAAGTGAAGGGCAGCATGGGCATAATAATGGCCCACGTCATCCACGTATCAGGTTTTTGAATATCATGGCCGATTTTACCCTCGATGCTACCGGGCTGCGATGTCCAATGCCATTGCTGAAGACGAAGTTACAGATCACCAGTATGACAGCCGGGCAGCAGCTCGAGGTAGTGGCGACAGATCCGGGTTCTGCCAGAGATATACCTGCCTGGCTCAGCTACACCCGGCATCGTCTGATTGATCAGCAGGAGGCCGATGGCCGCTATCACTTCGTTATCGGTATCGGTGGACAGGACTGAGGTGTGAAGGTTGCATCTGCCCGGACCACACCGGGCAGCGCGAACTGGCCTGTTACAGTGCCTGAGCGGCTTCAAGAACTTCCTGCACGTGACCCTTTACTTTAACGCCACGCCATTCGCGGCGCAGACGTCCTTCCTTGTCGATCAGAAAGGTACTGCGGTCAACGCCCATATATTCCCGGCCGTATAGCTTTTTGAGCTTGATGACGTCGAAGAGCCTGCACACCGTTTCATCCTTGTCGGATATCAGGTGGAACGGAAATTCATGCTTCGCGCGGAAGTTGTCGTGGGCCTTGAGCCCGTCCCGGGAAACACCCAGAATGACGGTGTCATGGGCCTGAAACTCTTTATGAAGGTCACGGAAGTCCTGGCCCTGCGTGGTGCAGCCTGGCGTGTTGTCCTTGGGATAAAAATAGATGACAACGTTTTTGCCCCGGAAGTCTGACAGACGAACGGTCTGGTCTCCGGTGGCCGGCGCTTCAAAATCAGTCACAATCTGGTCAAGTTCTGGCTTTGCCATGGGTTCTCCCTTGTTTCCCTTGTGTCGGTTGACACCCAAGATTACCATAACCGTTTTACCTGCACGGAGTCCTTATGATTACTGGTAGCCTTGTCGCTCTGGTGACGCCCATGCACCCGGATGGCAACATCCACTGGGAGCAACTGGATGCCCTGGTGGATTTTCACATCGAAAACGGTACCCATGGGATTGTGGCCGTTGGAACCACCGGTGAGTCATCCACCCTGACCCCCACCGAACACCTCAAGGTGATCGACAAGATCATTAAACGGGCGGCAGGCAGGATTCCGGTCATCGCGGGTACGGGCGGTAACTCCACCCACGAAGCCATCGCGCTGACGACAGAGGCGGCAAAGCTTGGGGCAGACGCCTGCCTGCTGGTGGTGCCTTACTATAACAAGCCGACCCAGGAAGGCCTGTACCGGCATTACCGGACCATTGCCGAGTCCGTGCCTGATGTCAGCCAGATCGTCTACAACGTGCCAGGTCGCACCGCTTGCGACATGCTGAACGATACCGTTGTGCGACTGGCGGACATTCCCAATATCGTGGGTATCAAGGACGCCACCGGCAATATTCCCCGCGGCGTGGAGCTGATCCAGGCCCTGGAAGGCCGCATGGTGGTCTATTCCGGAGATGACGCGACGGCCGCCGGGCTGATGCTTGCGGGTGGCAAAGGCAATATTTCAGTCACCGCCAACGTTGCGCCCCGGCAGATGGCTCAGCTGTGCGAAGCAGCTGTGAGTGGTAATGAGGAAGAAACTGAACGCCTTAATACCCTGCTTGAGCCCCTGAACCGCAAGCTGTTTCTGGAGGCCAATCCGATACCGGTCAAATGGGCCCTGCAGCGCATGGGGCGGATCGACACGGGTATCCGGCTGCCGCTGACACCGTTAAGTGAGAAGTTCCACGGTGAGGTTGACGAGGCACTACAGGCGGCGGGCGTAATCTGAATGAATGATCGTACCCGTGCTCTGAATTTCCGCTTTCGCCCTGTCGTACTGGGCCTGGCAATCGCCGCGCTGGCGACCAGTGGCTGTAGCCTGATCAACGATCGCTCTGACAGCTACGCGTCGGCTGAGCAGTCCCGGCCTCTGAAGGGCATCGACGGTCAGCCACTACCCCGTCAGCGCCCGGAGATGCCCATTCGAGACATATCAGGGTCAGGCACGCTTAACGCGGAGGTGCCCGAACCGCCCGATATGACGGCGGAAATTCTGGACCAGAACTATGCGGTTGAGTCGGTTAACGATCAGTCCTGGTTGCTGGTGAACGAAGTGCCTGGTCGTATCTGGCCTGCCGTCGCCGCCTGGATGAACGAAAGCGGACTGGCGGTGGCCCAGGACAGCACCCAGCTGGGGGTGATGCAGAGCGAACTCGTCAACTTCAGCCGCCGGGCCCGCTCACTGGTGGGGCTGGACGAAGCCACCGCCGATGAGCCGCGGGTGATCGTACAGGTTCGGCTGGCCCCTGGCGTGCGCCGCAAGACCACCGAAGTACAGATCCGTCCGATTAGCGTCGCCGGCAGCGCCGACAGTCTGCAGCCATGGCAGGACGACCCCATGGACCAGCAGCTCGAAGAAAACCTGTTGGAGAACCTGTCTACCTTCCTGCAGGCGCGGGAGGACAGTCGCTCCTACTCCAGGGCGGCTCTCGCCATGGGCAGCGAATCCCGGGTCAACCTGTTGGACGCAACCGCAGAGCGGGAGCAGGCGATTGCCATCGACCTGCCGTACGACCGGGTCTGGGGTGAAATTCGCCGCGTACTGGACGACGAAGATATTCCTGTACTTGACCTGGACCGGTCGGCTGGCTATTTCCTGGTGGACGGCCGTGCCGGGGACGAGCGGCGTCGTGGCTGGATGACACGCTGGTTCGCTGGCGACGAAGTCGCGCCAGAAGCCACCAGCCGTATTCAGTTGACGGAAGAAGATGGCCAGGTGGTTATTACGGCTGAGCGGGCGGATGACTATAATGGCAGCAACTATTCCCATTCGCTGATCACGCGCCTGTACGAATACCTGTACTGACCGCTGGCCGCCAAGCTGGCTCGAACGATGACGCGAACCGGTCTGTGACCGGTGCCGGAGATTAATATGGAAAAGCGTAAGGAACTTTACGCCGGCAAGGCCAAGTCGGTATTTTCGACGGACGATCCAGATCGGTTTGTCCTGGTATTCCGGGACGACACCTCGGCCTTTGATGGTCAGAAAAAGGAACAGCTTGATCGCAAGGGCATGGTGAACAACCGGTTTAACGCGTTCATCATGGAAAAGCTGGAAGCTGACGGTATTCCTACCCATTTCGAGGGTCTGCTTTCTTCCACCGAATCGCTGGTGAAGAAGCTCGACATGATTCCGGTGGAGTGCGTGGTACGCAACGTCGCCGCCGGCAACCTCTGTCGCCGCCTTGGCGTGGAAGAGGGGCAGGACCTCAATCCGCCGACCTTCGAGCTTTTCCTCAAGAACGATGAACTCCACGACCCCATGGTGAACGAGTCCCTGGCCATCACCTTCGGCTGGGCAACGGCCGATGAGCTGGCGGAAATGAAGCGCCTGACCCATCAGGTGAACGACGTGCTGAAAAGGCTGTTCGCCGACGCAGGCATGCTGCTGGTGGACTATAAGCTCGAGTTTGGGCGCAGCGGTGGGCGTGTTGTACTGGGCGACGAGTTCAGCCCCGATGGCTGTCGTATCTGGGACCGGGAAACCCGTAAAAAGATGGACAAGGACCGTTTTCGCCAGGGCCTGGGTGAGGTTATTGAAAGCTACGAAGAGGTCGGTCGCCGCCTTGGCATCACCTTCGACGCATAATTCCAACGGGGCCAGCGGGCCCCGTTTTTTCGCATGAGCAGAAGTCCGCCTGTACTAACCCGATGAACAGGAGACCCTCCGATGAAAATGATCCGATCTGCCGTACTGCTGACCGCCGTGGCAGCCATTCCTGTTGCCCAGGCCGATGTTCTGGGATTTGGTGCCAGTATCGGCTACTGGGATTCTGACCTGTCCGGCAAGGCCGTCAAAGACGGTGACCGGGTGGATGTCGATGATGAACTGGATCTCAGCAATAACACCGAAGCCAACCTGAGCGCATTTCTCGAACACCCCATTCCTTTACTCCCCAATGTACGTCTCAGCTACATCAAGATCGACCAGAGTGGTCGCGGCCAGCTGGGTTCCGGGTTCGATGATTTCGTCGCCGGGACACCCGTAGACTCGAGCCTGAAATGGCGTCAGACCGACCTTACGCTGTATTACGAGGTGCTCGATAACTGGGTCAATCTGGACCTCGGCCTGACCATACGAGACCTGGACGCCGAGCTGAAAGTCTCCGACATTGCCGGTCTGAACCAAAGTAAAACCGACGTGGATGCGGTGTTACCGATGGGCTACGTAGCGGCCCGGTTTGACTTGCCGTTTAGTGGGCTTTCGGTAGGAATTAACGGCAATGTCATCAGTTATAGCGGTGATTCCGTGTACGATTACGACGTCTACGGTCAGTACGCATTTGCGGGTGTCCAGTTGCGGGCGGGGTACCGTGAAATGGCAGTAGACTACGAAGATGGCGACGACCGGCTGGATATTGATATCGGCGGCCCGTTCGCCAGCGTCGGGTTCAGTTTCTGACCCGATCGGCTAGCAGGGATAGCCAGTGACTCCTGCCGCCGCGTCGCCAGGCGGGGCAGGGCGCTGGCTGATTAACCATCAGGGAACAGGATCAGAGCCTTGAAAATTCTTGTCACCGGTACCGCCGGCTTTATCGGATTCCATATCGCCCTTCGCCTGCTGGAGCGCGGCGATGACGTGATTGGCGTGGATAACGTTAACGACTATTACGATACCCGCCTGAAGGAAGCCCGCCTCGATCGCCTGCGGGACTATCGCGGCTTTACGGAAGTCCGCCAGGATATTGCGGACCGGCAGGCCATGGAAGAGCTATTTCGCACCCACCAGCCCCAGCGCGTCTGTCACATGGCCGCACAGGCGGGTGTGCGTTACTCCATCGAGAACCCACACGCTTACGCGGATTCCAATCTCACCGGCTTTCTGAACATTCTCGAGGGCTGCCGTAACCATAAGGTTGAGCACCTGGTGTACGCATCCAGCAGCTCGGTCTATGGTGCGAACGAAACCATGCCGTTTACGGTTCAGGACAACGTCGACCATCCGGTGAGCCTGTATGCGGCTTCGAAAAAAGCCAACGAACTGATGGCCCATACCTACAGCCATCTGTATCAGTTGCCCACCACCGGCCTGCGGTTTTTCACCGTTTATGGCCCCTGGGGCCGGCCTGATATGGCGCCGTTCCTGTTTACCCGCAAGATCCTGGCCGGCGAGCCCATCGACGTATTCAACTTCGGGCAGCACCGGCGGGACTTCACCTATATCGACGACATCGTTGAAGGTGTGATAAGAACCCTCGACCACGTCGCCCAGACCAACCCCGGGTGGAGTGGCCTGAAACCGGATGCGGCCAGCAGCAAAGCTCCCTACAGGCTTTACAACATCGGCAGTAACAATCCGACAGAGCTGGCGCGGTTTATCGAAATCATCGAGGAAAAGACCGGCAAAACCGCTGAGAAAAACTACCTGCCCATGCAGCCCGGTGATGTCGAGGCCACCTACGCCAACGTCGATTCACTGATTGAAGATGTTGGCTATCGGCCAGAAACGTCCCTGGAGGAAGGGTTGGGGCACTTTGTGGAATGGTACCGGGCGTTTTACCAGGTCTGAGGGCCATGGTCGGTCTATGGCACGGTTCAATCAGGCAGCTTTGCCTGTGAACAAATACTTGTAGATAAGCCAGATAATTCTATGCTTAACGGTGAGATTGTTGATGGGTAGACCCGGTGCTGTCCCTGTGGTCGTGTTGCTGCGGTCCGGGGGCGGTTCGACACAACAAACATAACGGTCCCGATATGAACTCACTCATTCTGATGTTCATCGGTCTTGCGATGATGATCGGTGGATACTTTCTCTACTCCCGTTTCCTGGGCGAAAAAGTCTTCCAGCTGTCGGAAGGGTATCGAACCCCGGCGCACACGATGGCCGATGGGGTGGACTATGTTCCTACTAACAAGTACGTGCTCTGGGGGCATCACTTCACCTCGGTGGCCGGTGCTGCGCCTATCGTCGGTCCTGCCATTGCGGTGATCTGGGGGTGGGTGCCGGCTTTCCTCTGGGTGACCATCGGCACGGTTTTCTTCGCTGGCATGCATGATATGGGTACCCTCTGGGCTTCCCAGCGGCATAAGGGCCAGTCCATCGGTACGCTGTCGGGGCGTTATATCGGCCGTCATGGCCGCAACCTGTTCCTCATCGTCATTTTCCTCCTGCTGCTCATGGTTGTCGCCGCGTTTGCCGTGGTCATTTCGGGGCTTCTCGTATCGACCCCAACGTCTGTCATTCCCACATGGGGTGCGATTATTGTCGCATTGTTTGTCGGCCAGGCTATCTACCGGCTCAAGTGGAGTCTTCTTATGGTCTCTGTGGTTGGTGTCGTCACGCTCTACGCGCTGATGATCATTGGCGACAGCTACCCCATCACTCTCCCTGATCCGATTCTGGGCATGTCCCCATCGGCCTTCTGGATCGCCGTCCTGTTTCTCTACGGTGGCATCGCGTCAATGCTCCCGGTATGGGTACTGCTCCAGCCCCGCGACTACATCAATGGTCTTCAGCTTTTCGTCGGCCTGGGCATTCTCTATGCGGCCTTCCTGTTTACCGCCCCCGATATCGTGGCCCCGGCTATCAATACCGCAGTCCCTGAGGGAACCCCTTCCATCTTCCCGCTGCTCTTCGTCACCATTGCCTGTGGCGCAATCTCCGGCTTCCACGGAATTGTTGCTTCCGGTACGTCCTCGAAGCAGTTGGACAAAGAGCCTGACGCCCGTCTCGTCGGGTACTTCGGCGCAGTCGGCGAGGGGCTATTGGCGCTGGGCACCATCATTGCAACGACCTCTGGTTTCCAGACCTTCGCAGAATGGGAAGCGATTTACTCCGCCTTTAACGCTGGTGGCGTGAACGCCTTTGTCCAGGGTGGTGGCAATCTCATGAACCAGGGACTGGGAATTTCCACCTCGTTGTCTGCGACTATCCTCGCCACCATGGCCGTGCTCTTCGCCGCGACTACCATGGACACAGGCGTGCGTCTGCAACGCTTTGTCGTGCAGGAGATCAGTGAAATCATCGGTGTGAAGCTCGGTGCCCTGATTGCCACTATCGTCGTGGTCGTCTTAGGCGTGGGGCTGACATTCTCTGCCGGTGCCGATGGCTCGGGCGGCATGCTCATCTGGCCGCTGTTCGGTACCACCAACCAGCTTATGGCCGCGCTGTCGCTGTCGATCATCGCAGTCATGCTGGCGCGCCTGCGTCGTCCCACCTGGCCAGTCATCCTTCCACTGGTGTTTGTGCTCTTTGTTTCCCTGTGGGCCATGGTTGTGCAGCTGAAGCAGTTCTGGATCGCCGGCAACTGGCTGCTCCTCGGCCTCGACATCATCATTCTCATTGCCGGCCTGTGGGTCACGGTTGAGGCCTTCGCTGCCCTCAAGCGCGCCCGCAGGGAACCGGGAGTCGTGTGGAAGGATGACGGCTCGGAAGAACCGGCTGCGCCGGGTGCCTCGGCAGCAAAGCCCTGAGATGTCGCTGCGCGGGAAGCTGAAGAAGTTTTCGGAGGGGCTGGCGGAATACTATGCCGGCCCCTACCGGGCAGCCTTCGTTAAAGCCCGCCAGCAGGAGGACGACCTGTTCATGATGCTCGTTCTCTCTGAGGCCCTTGGCGTTCCCAACCCTGCCAGCTACTACACCCTGGAACTGCTGCCGGTGGTTTATGATGACTTCCATGCCTGGCACCGCAGAATGGGCATGGAACACTCCCCACTGGAGAATATCCAGTGCTGTTAGAGCTTGTCGGATCCACCCGGGTTATCTTTTTTGGCGGGAAGGGCGGCGTTGGGAAAACCACGGTTGCCTCATCGACCGCTACAGCGCTGGCGGCGGCTGGCAATCGGACGCTGCTTATATCTACTGATCCGGCCCACAACCTGGGCCACCTGTGGAACCGGCGTATTGGTGACCGGATTACCCAGGTGCGGGAAAATCTCGACGTTATTGAGCTGGACCCTGCCGCCACGACGGAGGAACATCTCCGGGAGGTCGGCCATACCATGCGGGCGATGATGCCGGAGCACCTGCACGGGGAGGTCAAAAAGCATCTGGAACTCGCCGCGAGGTCCCCCGGAACCCACGAAGCGGCCATTCTTGAACGCATAGCCACGTTGATCAGTGAAGAATCCGAAGGCTATGAGCATCTGGTGTTTGATACGGCTCCTTCTGGCCATACCTCGCGGCTGATGGCTTTGCCGGAGCTGATGGCCGCCTGGACGGATGGGCTGCTCGATCGCCGCTCGAAATCCGAGCACCTCAGTGCTGTAGTAAGAGGCCTCTCTCCCACGGGGCGAGACAGTATCGTTACCGGTGCTCCGGATCCTGTAGACCGGCGCAACCAGCAGCTGCGTTCCATCCTGCTCAAGCGCCGTGAGCGTTTTGAACACCTGCGCAGCGTGCTCACTGATCCTGCCCGCTGTGTCTTTTTTATCGTCTTCACAGCGGAGCGCCTGCCGGTGCTGGAAAGTGCGGAGTTCTTTGATGATCTCCGCGCCTCCGGTGTCCGCGTCGGTGGTTGCGTCATCAACCGCCGCTCCCCGTCCGATCAGGGCGACTTCCTGGCCAGCCGCCGCCGGCTAGAAGAAGAGGTTCTGGCGGGTATGTCCGGTAAGCTCAAATCCCTTCCGCGGATCGAGCTGCCGCTATTACCAACCGACGTCACGAGCACGGAAGGGGTGGAGGCTTTTGCCCGCTTTCTGGGCTAACCCGGAAGGTCATCCAGTGGTATATATAACCGATCGCACAGCGAGGCCACCGCGTCCCGATAAGCCGGCGTCACATAACCTTCTTCCAGCACCAGTATCTGGTAAATGCCCCGTCTTAGTAGTGGCTCGCTCAGGTTCAGCCGGGTGCCCTGAGTGGTCACCAGGAAACGCATCCAGGAACTCAGGACAATCCAGACATTGATGCTCAGGTTTTCGGCCTGACGGGCAGTGAGCTGCAAAATGCCGGCATCGGCAAAGGCCTCATAGATCATCCGGGTGCTGTACAGGCTGCGTTGGGCAAACTGGCGGTAGCGTTCCGCCAGCTCAGGGTCGGACTCAAGCAGGTGCTCCAGGCTCTGGTGCAGGAACCGGAACTCCCACAGGATCGCCAGCAGGGATTCCAGGTAGTGGGTCTTGTGCTCCAGGGAAACCGGGGACTGTTCGGGGAGCTCAAAAAACATATCCATCTGCCGCTCAAACTCGCTGAAGAGTTCCGCGACGATCATGGATTTATTGCGAAAGTGGTAATAGAGGTTACCCGGGGAGATACCCAGGTGGCTGGCAATGTGATTGGTGGTGACGTTGCGTTCGCCCTGGGAATTGAACAGATGTCGGCTGGATTGAAGGATTCGATCTCGGGTTTTCATGTTAAACGCAGTCGTTCTGCCAACAGCGTGGACAGTTTTGCAGTGAGGGCGTAAATGGACAGTTGGGGGTTGGCGCCAATACTGGTGGGGAACAGTGAGCCGTCATGGATCGACAGGTTCTCCAGCTGATGGTGTCGGCCCACGCTATCAGTAACCGCGGTCCTGGCATCCTCGCCCATGGCACAGCCGCCCATGACGTGGGCACTGCCCAGGCGGGCCTTGAAGGTGCGCAGGGCGAGACTGTTGATTAACTGTCGGGCCTGGCTCATATCCCGGGTCGGGCTGGCGTCGTTATGCACTGGGGTTACGGTTCGGGCGCCGGCGGCAAACTGGATTTCCGCCATGGACAGGTAAGCTCGTCGTATGGCGTCCCAGGTATAGTCGGTCAGCTGATAGTCCAGCACCGGGGAACCGTCGCGGCGCAGTTGTACTTCGCCTTCGGCGCTTTCCGGGTGAAAGCCGTCGCGCAGCAGGGCAATCATCATGTTGCTATTGGCCAGTTGCGGCATTAACTCACGGTTGGCAACCGCAGTGCCTCCCAGAACCGTGGCGCTGAAACCGGGCTGCATGGGGGGTACTTCCAGCTTGTAACCCATGGCACCGGTCGTGCCGTCCTGCCACTGGAAGTGGTCGGAATAAACCGACTGCGGCGCACCATGGAAGGGATGAATTGGCCGGTCGAACTGTGCCCAGGAAAAACTGGTGAGGTGCAAAAAGGTGCGCTTGCCGACCCGTTTGTGTGGGTCGGGAGCCTTCGAGCGCAGCAATAATCCGGGGCTGTTGATGCTACCGCCGGCCAGTACGTAATGTTGGGCGCGCACCTGGATGCGCCGGCCGGTGGGCTCGACACCGCGCCCATCCATGGCGACGCATTCAAGCCCAGTCACCCGGTCACCTTCAAATTGTAGTCGCTCGGCCCGGGCGGAATGGATCAGCTCGCCGCCGCTGTCCAGCATCGCGGGAATACTGGTGACCAGCATCGACTGCTTGGCGTTGATCGGACAGCCCAGCCCGCAGTAACCCAGGTTGGCGCAGCCCCGCACGTTACGGGGTATCACCTGCCAGTCGAGGCCCAGCTTCTCGCAGCCACGACGCAGGATGTCATTGTTGGCGTTGGGTGGCACAGCCCAGGGGCTGATGCCAAGGCGTTCTTCCATACGGGCGAACCAGGGCGCCAGGGCGTCGCTGCTATGTCCGCGCACCCCATGTTCGCTGGCCCAGTGCGCCAGGGTCGGCTCGGGGGTACGAAAGCACGAGGTCCAGTTAATCAGGGTGGTACCGCCTACGGCACGGCCCTGCAGTATGGTGATGGCCCCATCGCTGGACATGCGCCCCAGGCCTTCCTGGTAGAGAGCGGGGTAGGCGTCATCTTCCTGCAGGTTGAAGTCGCCGCTGGTAAATAATCCGCCTTCTTCAATCAGCAGGACCCGGAAGCCGGCTGCGCTGAGGATTTCAGCGCTGGTGGCGCCGCCAGCGCCGCTGCCGATGATGGCGATATCCGCGTCCAGGGTCAGGTTCTGCTCCAGTTGGGCCGCGTTGATGACTTTCCAGCCGCGCTGGAGACCTTCAGCGAACGGATCACGAATGGGCATGCTGGGTTCTCCCCGTCCCGAAACGCGGTGGGCCGGGATAGCCGCATTGTGCCCAGGAGGCCGGGGTGGTGAAGTACGACAGCTGGACAAGGTTTGTCAGCGCGCTGTGGCCCTGTCGCAGCAAGCCCAGTGTGCTGTCGCTCCAGCGCTGCATGAAAGCGCGGACGCCCTGATCGGTGGCATTCTCCCAGCGGCCCCAGATGCCCGTCAGCGGGCCACGGGTTACGCCCAGGGTAAGCACATCAAAGAGCTGCAGCGCCTGACGGTTCAGGCTGGGAGACAGGTGATGCAGGTTATTGTCCAGCGTTCGCAGTACGCTCTGCAGGGTGTCCTCCTGATCCGCGAGGGGCAGGGAGCCCGAGAGCACCACCGGAATAATCCGCCGCAGCATGGGCAGGTCGCTCTGCCGCAACTGCTGATAACCCTGCGCCGGGCTATCGGAGGAACAGCCGTTCAGGCTGGCGATGCCGCCGGCGGTGGACAGCAGCACGGTACCGAACAGGCCCAGTTTAAGGAGCTTCCGGCGATTCAGGCTTGTGGGTTCTTCGGGCGTGTTAGTCATTGTTGTTATGGCTCTCTTTGCGGGCGGGTCCAATCAGCGGATCAGTACCCGTCGCAACATCTTCATAAATACCGTGCCATAGGGCGGATAGAGTACCCGGGTGGCGTTGAACCCCGGTTTTCGCAGTACCCCTTTCGCTTTGCTGAAGGTCAGAAAGCCTTCGTGGCCGTGGTAATGGCCCATGCCGGAGGGTCCGATACCACCGAACGGCAGGTCGCATACCGCCACATGCAGTAAGGTTTCGTTCAGGCCCACGCCGCCGGAATGGGTCTGGGCCAGGACCTGTTGCTGCTCATTCCGGTCGTAACCGAAGTAGTAGAGCGCCAGCGGTCGCGGGCGGGCATTGACGTAGGCAATGGCGTCGTCCAGCTGCTGGTAAGGCACGATTGGTAGTAACGGGCCAAAGATCTCATCCTGCATCACCAGCATGTCATCGGTAACATCCAGCAGCAGGGTGTGGGGCAGTCGCCGGTCCTGAGGTTCTGTGAGTGCCTGGTCTTCCGTAAATAACGGCAGCAGCCGGGCGCCTTTGGCCCGGGCATCGTCCAGATAGCTGTTCAGTCGGGCCAGGTGGCGCAGATTGATAATGCTGGTGTAGTCGGGGTTATCGGTCATTCGCGGATAGAAACTGCCAATAACCCGGCGATAGGCCGCGATGAAATCCTGCAGGCGGGCTTCCGGTACCAGTACGTAGTCCGGGGCAACGCAGGTCTGCCCGGCGTTCATGGTCTTGCCGAAGGCGATGCGTCTGGCGGCATCCTCCAGCGGGACCGTGTCAGAAACGATGGCGGGGGATTTACCGCCCAGCTCCAGGGTCACCGGTGTCAGGTTATCCGCTGCGGCGCGCATGATGTGCCGGGCAATACTGGTGGCGCCGGTGAATAACAGATGGTCGAACGGTAGGCGTGAAAAGGCTGCGCCAATCTCGGCCTCGCCCAGCACGACGGCGACCTGGTCTTCCGGAAACACTTTGGCCAGCAACTCCCTGATGAGCTGTGAGGTGGCGGGCGTGGCCTCGCTCATCTTGATCATTACCCGGTTACCGGCGGCCAACGCCCCGATCAGCGGGCCCAGGGAAAGAAAGATCGGGTAGTTCCATGGCACGATCACCCCCACCACACCCAGCGGCTGATAAAACACCTGCGCAGAGCCCGGCTGAAAGGCGATACCCAGCCTGCGCTTTGACGGCGTCATCCAGCTGCGCAGATGCTTGCAGGCATGATCAATGGACTGCAGCGTGGGCAGGATCTCTGCAAACAACGTCTCATCCTGCGAGCGGTTGCCGAAATCGCTGTTCACCGCGTCGATCAACGCCTGCTGCTCATCCACCACGGCGGAACGCAAACGCTTGAGCCATCTCACGCGTGTTTCTGCCGAGGGTAGAGGATCAGTGGCAAAGGTAGCCCGCTGTGCTTGCAGAACGCCGATCAAATCAGGGTCGGGCCGATATTCAGGGGGCGAGCTGTCCATGGGGACTCCGGAGAAGGTCCGCGTTGTGCGTTTGAAGGGTTAGAGTAATTGCTCTAACGGGGGAGGGCAAGTAGCCGGAGTCGTCAGATCGTGATTTTGTTTTGCGAAAATATTGGAAACGTATTGCACAACGAAAAAAGCCAGCTCTCGCGGTCTCCCGTAAGTTGCTGGCTTTTATCATAAATTTTGGTAGGACCACCCAGATTTGAACTGGGGACCTCTGCCATGTCAAGGCAGCGCTCTAACCAACTGAGCTATGGTCCTGTATTCGACGGGGTGGAAATATACTGATCCTGGCCCGATTGGTCAACTGTTTGCCGGACTTTTTTACGGGTCAGCGCCGGTGGGCCGCGCGGATGCGGGAGATTCGCCGGGCCCGGGCGGATTTTCGCAGCCGGTTGCGGATGACCCGTGACAACACGGTCCAGCGGTTGATCAGCAGTGCCAGCAGAATCACGCCGCAACCGGCAATCTGCATCGGGCTCATGGTCTGCGTGAACCAGACCCAGGCCAGAAGCGCCACCCAGACTGGCTCCAGAATCAGGATCACAACCCCATGGCTGTTGAACGACAGGCTTTGGGCGTAGGTCTGTAACAGAAACCGGAACGCGGTCCCGATGGTTGCGCTGCCCACCAGCCACCAGAACATGGGGCCGGTAAAGTTGCTGAAAGTGGGTTGCCACTCTTCAAACAGCAGTGAAATCACAGCGGTCAGTACGCCCGCCGTGGTCATGCTGAGCGTGGTCAGAGGCAGGGCGGGTACTCTTTCCTTGACCACCTGCACACCATCGCGGGTCATCACCGTGCGGGTGTTGGCGGTGCGGGAAGTGAGAATATAAGACATGGCGAAGATCAGGGCCGAGACCACGAACAGCATCTGTCCCGGTTCGGGCCGGAAGCCATTCTCCAGTGACAGCAGTCCAAGGCCACAGATGGCAACGGGAATGGCGAGCCAGGTGCTTAATGGCTGCGGTTCCTTGAAGAATACCCGTGCGATGGCCGGCACAATGACTACGGACAGGCTGCTGATAAAGGCCGCTTCGCCCAGATTGACGCCCAGCCAGATACCCACGACCCAACAACTCATGGCGGATCCAAACACCAGACCGACCCGGGCGCCACGCAGGGTCTGACGTAACCCCAGCCGCGGCAACTGGCGACGGGCAAAAATGGCGAGAATCGCGCCCGCCATCAGAAAGCGCATGGCCATAAACAGCAGCGGCGGCATCAGCAGCACGGCTTCCTTGGAGAAAGCCCAGCTGACAGCCGCCACCAGGGTGACCGCGACCAGTAACAGGTCCGATTTATGGGAATCAGAAAGTGCCATGAAAGAAAACGTCCGGGATCAGGGGCCAGAGTTTAGCATGCTCATCACGTCCGGCCTATCGCCGCCCAGCGGGGTGCGTCGTCGATTTATACGTATACCGACTTCGGAATCTGGGGTGTCAGGGCTCAGAACCAGCCTTCATCCTCAATCGCTTCGAATTCAAAGCGCAGGTGCACGTCGTCCGCCACCATCAGCGGATCCAGCGCATAGGTCATGCCCCATTCGCTCCGCTTGATCGTCGTGCTGGCTGAAATGCCCAGGGTGTATTCCTTGTGGCCGATGGGGTAGTCCGCGGCCTTGTTCAGCGTGACATCCAGTGTCACTGGCCGGGTCTGACCCAGCAATGTCAGGTCGCCGGTCAGGTTGCCGGTTCGCTCGCCAGTGGATTCGAAGTCGGTCACTTCAAAGGTGATGTCCGGATACCGGTCACTGTGCAGAAAGTCCTTCTTGCGCAGATGCTCGTCACGCTTGTCATGGTTCGAGAAAACGCTGCCGCTTTTGATCACCACTTTTCCTGACGGCACGGTCCCGGCTTCCTTATCGTATTCGAACTGCCCTTTGCCCTCGAGAAACAGGCCGATCACTGAGGCATAGCCCAGATGGTCGACCTCAAACGTAATCGACAGATGTTCGTCATCAATCTTGTAGCTGCGGGGCTCGGCGGCAGCGCCGGTTGAGGCCAGGGCCAGCCCGCAAGCCGCGTAGCCGAGCGCGAGAGTGCCGATTGAGTTCCTTGAACGTTGCATCACAATCTCCTTATGTTCCTGTTCCGGTACAGATATCGGATATCCAGAGCAAATGATCCCGTCAACAGGGCCAGCGCCACTAACAGCGAAGCGTGGCCCAGCAGATCCGGTATGAAGGGTAGCAGTGCCGCCATCAGGGTGACCAGTTGCCAGACGCAAATGGTCTTGCGGCGGAAGCTGTCTGGCAGAGGCTCATTGAGCCACCGCCAGCGCCAGCCGGCCATGACGAAGCCGTAACGCATCAGGCCAATAAGCAAGACCCAGGGGCCGGCCTTTCCGGAGACCATGACAGCGAAGCAGAGTACGAGAATGAAAAACGCATCCAGCTCCATATCAAAACGGGCGCCGAAGGCACTGGCGGTACCGGTGTGGCGGGCCACAAAGCCATCGGCGCCGTCCATACCCAGGGCCAGGAGGCAGAGCAGGGCATAGGGCCAGGCGAGCACCTGCAGGGATTCCGGTGTGCCTGTGAGACTGGCCAGAAACAGCACCAGAACGGCTCTGGCCAGGGTAATCCGGTCAGCCGGCCCGAAACGGCAGGCATAGGCATTAAGGCCGGTGACAATGGTCAGACTGAGGCTAACGTATAGCAGAGCCGCCATAACCACTGTCGCCGCCGACAGAGGGCTCACACTGTGGGTGACCCCAAGCAGACCGGCGAGGACGACAGCGCCCAGGGACAGTTCAGTCCCCGGCCACAAGAGAGGGTTGCGATGTGTCGGCAACAAGTCCATAGCCCTGATCCATCGTCATCTATACTGTTACGGTTCAGCACGACCGTCACGGTGAGCGGATGGTTATCCGTCACCGGGGAATACTGTCAGCATGGAGTGTGTATGAATTCGCCGTCAAGGGAAATGTCACCGGCTTTCTGGTCTTTAGGAAATGGTCGAGGCGAGATCGCCCCCGGCCAGGTCAATCACGATCATCACGAGCCTTCTTCTCTGGTGGAGCTGGAGACGGCTTACAGCGCCATCAGTCGTGGCACCGAGTCCCTGGTGTTCAACGGCCAGATCCCGGAATCCGAACATCAGCGTATGCG
>CAZHAY010000024.1:9803-11225 GCA_964530545.1 uncultured Marinobacter sp. | reverse complement strand
GTGGGCGATCGCATTGCTGTGGTGGGCTGTGGCGTTGTGGGTTGTCTGGTGGCCTGGCTCGCCCGGACCATCCCGGGTGCCCGAGTTACTGCCGTGGACCCGGATCCCCGGCGCGAGGCCGTGCTGGCCGCCCTCGGGGTGGACTGGACGGACGGGTCGTCCCGGGATGATCATGACCTTGTGTTTCATACCAGCGGTTCCCCGGCCGGGCTGGAAACCGCACTGGCGCTGGCGGGCAACGAAGCCCGCATTGTTGAAATGAGCTGGTATGGAAAAGCCGCCGTTTCGGTGAGTCTCGGCGGCAGTTTCCACTCCCGGCGCCTGACCCTGCGTTCCAGCCAGGTAGGTCAGCTGAGCCCACGACAGCTGCCCCGCTGGAGTCACGGCGATCGACTGAAACTGGCCCTGCAACTGCTGACTGACCCCGCTCTGGATCATCTCATCACCGGCGAGAGTGACTTTGACGAGCTGCCGTCCGTCATGGCGGAGCTGGCTGGTGGTCATACCGGGGCACTCTGCCACCGCATCCGTTACACCTGATACAGGAGAGTCATTTTGTACAGCCTTACCGTTCGCGATAGCGTAATGATTGCCCACAGCTTTACCGGCGAAGTCTTTGGTCCGGCACAGAAACTCCACGGAGCCACCTATGTGGTGGACGTGACTTTCGAGCGTCCCGAATTGGACAGCCACGATCTGGTGGTCGATATAGGGCTGGCCAGCGAGGTGCTCGGCAAGGTGTTGGCCCCTATCAACATGCAGAACCTGGACGAACTGCCGGTTTTCGAGGGGCACAACACGACCACCGAGTTCATGGCCCGCCACGTGTTCGACCAGATGGCCGCAGCCATCCGTGCAGGCGATCTGGGCGAGGGCGCAAAGGCGCTGTCAGCGCTGAAAGTGACCCTGGCGGAATCCCATGTGGCCTGGGCCAGTTACCGTGGCGAACTCTGACTACTGGTTTCTGGTGCCCGGTGACCCTGAACAGCGCACCGGCGGTTACGGCTATGTCCGTGAGGTGGTCTCGGGGCTTCGTCAGTTAGGGCACGACGCCCGGCTTCAGGGACTAGACGGGCATTTTCCCATGGTGGATGACGTCGCCCGGCAAGCCCTCGGTGAGGCTCTGATGGCACTTCCGGAACAGTCCACCGTTGTCGTCGACGGGCTCGCCCTCTGTGGTTGCCCAGAGATTGCTGAAGAGCACGGCCGGCGTTTGCAGCTGGTGGCGCTGGTTCATCATCCGCTGGCGGATGAGACCGGGCTGAGCCGTCAGCAGCAGGAGCACTTCCGCCAGACCGAACGACGGGCCCTGGCGGCAGCGACAGCGGTCATAACCACCAGCGAAACCACGGCCCGGCGGTTAGCGGAGTTTGATGTGCCACCGGCCAAGGTTCAGACGATTCTGCCGGGCGTTCATCGGCC
>CAZHAY010000024.1:7855-9703 GCA_964530545.1 uncultured Marinobacter sp. | reverse complement strand
AGGCAGGCCTTTCAGAGCGCTGATCTTTTTGTGCTGCCGTCCCAATACGAAGGCTACGGCATGGTCATCGATGAGGCCCTGGCCTACGGGCTGGCGGTCGTTTCCTCGGATGGTGGCGCGCTCGCAGCTACCGCCAGCCGCCCCGGTTGCGTCACTTATCCGGCGGGGGATGTCGCAGCGCTGGCGGAATTGGTACAGGAGCGGGTAGAGAAGCCGGCGCTACTCCGGCAGCAGCAAATGGCTGCCCGACAAAGCGCAGCGGATTTGCGAAGCTGGAATCAGTGCGCCGGGGAGTTTGACGGTGCCTTGCAATCACTGGACAACCGTCAACCGGAGGACGCCAGCCACTTCTCCAGGACCTGGCTGCAGCTGCGGGAGCCGGCTGATCATCAGGCCCGGGATAAGCAACTGACGGCGCAGTTGGTGGCGTGGCTGAGTCATCATAAATCGCAGCTGGTGATCGCCGATATTGGCACCGGTCGCGGTTCTAATATCCGTTATTTTCAGGGGAGGTTTCCGCCGGCATTAACGGAACGATGCCGGTGGCATCTGTTTGATCAGGATAGGCAGCTGTTAAGCGCCATCGACGCCGGTCCACATATTCACCTGCACCCAGGCCGTCTGGAGCCCATGGACCTGGACCGACGCCTGCCAAAGCCCCTGCACCTGATCACCGCATCCGCATTGATTGACCTGGTATCCAGGCCCTGGCTGGAAGCACTGGGGCAGGCGGCAGCAGACCGTTCGGCGGCGGTACTGGTGGCGCTTTCCTACGCTGGCAGGTTTCGGTTATCACCAGCCGATCCCCAGGATAGTGCGCTGCTTGCACTGGTCAATCAGCATCAGCATGGCGATAAGGGCACAGGCGCCGCCTGCGGGCCGGAGGCCAGCGATGTTCTGGCCGGTGCACTGCAGAAGCAAGGGTACCAGGTGGAGCAGAGGCCCAGCCGCTGGACTCTGGATCATCATCAGCGGGCCCTGCAGGTGGCGCTTATGGAAGGATGGATAGCCGCTGCCCGGGAGCAGGTTCATAATAGGCCCGCTGTGCCGTCGGCGGAATGGCTGGATGACTGGCTTAATCGCCGCCTGTTGGAGGCAGAGAAGGGCACACTGGTGATTGAAGTGGACCATATGGACCTATCCGGAGTACCGCCATTGTGATCAAGCCGTCAGACCGCCGGTCGGTCTGGTTACGCTGGGGGCTGGCTTTGCTGACGCTGGCGCTGGTGCTCTGGCTGGTGGAGCCTGCCGATGTGGGTGAGCGTCTGAAAGCCGTGCAGTGGCCGTGGCTGCTGCTGGCGTTGGCGATAACGCCGGTTCAGGTGCTGCTCTCTGCGTGGCGCTGGCAGTTCACTGTGAGCCGACTCGGCGGCTGCCTGCCGCTGGGCTATGCGGTCCGGGAGTATTATCTGACAACGCTGGTCAACCAACTGGTGCCGGGCGGGGTGGTTGGGGATGCCGGCCGGGCGCTGCGTTACCGGCAGCGCATGCCATCGACGGCACTGGCCATTCATGGGGTCATGATTGAGCGGCTGTCGGGCCAGTTGCTGTTAGTGCTGATGGGCCTCCTGCTGGTCGTGGTCTGGTTGCCATTGCCGATGCCCGCCAGGCCGGCCCTGATTCTGGTGCCAGCTGCGCTGGTGGCGGTTTTGGTAATTTGGTCCCTGGCCCAGGCGCCAGTCGTTTCCCGATGGTGGTCCGGGTTCAGTCAGCATGTAAGAACAGCGCTGTTCAGTCACGCCGCGTGGCCGGTTCAGTTTATCTCTTCATTACTGGTCATCAGCAGCTATCTGGCGGTGTTCTGGTGCCTGGCCATGGGCCTCGGGCTGCCGGTAGCCGTCGATGATG
>CAZHAY010000024.1:2388-7755 GCA_964530545.1 uncultured Marinobacter sp. | reverse complement strand
TCAAACAGCATATCACTGCCCAGATTGACCATGCGCGCCTGAGGGCGCAGGGCATCCCGCAGACTGTCAATTTCCGGCAGCGAAAACGCCGGCTGGCCGCTGCCAATAATCATCGGCGCCACCAGCACATGCAGGCGGTCCACCAGCCCCGCGCTGAGAAAGGTGGAGACGGTCTGACCGCCGCCTTCCAGGAACACCCGCCGAAGCCCCAGCCGGGACAGCACAGCAAGCACTTCGTGGGGATTGATGGGGCCATCGCCGGCGGTGAGGCAGGGAATTTCCTGAACCCCGCCGGTCACCGAATCCGGCAGTGAGGCGTTATCGCCCGTCCTCGCCACCAGCCGCAAAGTAGGCGCGGCACCGTCCGTGAACAGATGATGGTCGGCTGGCACCCGCCGGTTCCGGTCCAGCACCACCCGCACCGGATTCGGGCCAGTGGCCAGGCGAACCGTTAACCGGGGATTATCCGCGCAGGCCGTCCCGGAGCCGACCAGTACAACGTCAGACACAGCCCGTAGCCGGTGAAGGTGAATCAGTCCATCCTCGCCGTTGATATAACGGGACTTTCCGGTAACCGTGGCGATGCGTCCATCCAGGCTCTGGCCCATCTGAGCGACCACCGAGACTTTCTGATCATCATGGCGCCTGTGCACCAAGGGACGAAACAATTGGAGCAACTGTTGCCCCTGGCATTCCTCGGTCACCGGGGCATCGACTGGCCAGTTCTTCAGGGCAGGCTCAGGTTGTTCCCGCTGTCGGAGAATCATCTGCCAGGCTTGCTCAGGAGTCATTGTTTACCTCGGGCTGAAGAAAAACGATGCGGCTTGATGGTCTATGTATCTGAATTAGTAATTAAGCGGTTTCAGGTTCACTCTAGAGTCATAACCTGACCTCTGCCAGTGGAAAAGGCCCTGGTAAATCGGTTGTAATCCATAGACGGAAATGAACTGATCTTCTGACTGGCGGGAATCTGCATGTGATCAAACTCAGCTCAGTAGCCGACGACGTGCCGGGCGCCTCCGAACATATCCAGTTGCTGACCCTGGACTCGCCCCCGGAAAATGGCTGGAACGGGGACGCCCTGGATGAGTTGCACAGCCTGTTGGGTGGCCTGGCACGGAAAAGCCCGAGCCCCCCTCTGGTTGTAACCGGCGCCGGCGCGGAATGGTTCTGCGGTGGAACCCGGGATTCGGTGCTGACCGATGCGCGGGTTTCTCTCAGCCAGCTCGCCCGTCTGTACTCCCAGGCCTTCGCCGCGTTGCGGAAATATCCCGCGCTAACCGTCGCCGCGATTAATGGTCGCACTAACGACGAAGGCCTCGCACTGGCCCTGAGTTGTGACTTCCGGGTGGCGTCTGACACGGCCGTATTCGGTATCGACGCCCCCGGCGAGGGTCGTTTTCCCATGGGCGGCACAACCCAGCTGCTGCCGCGACTGGTGGGGGAGTCCATCAGCAAGCGCATGATGTTGTGCGGCCTGACGTGGACCGCGGCAACCGCCTTGCAGCATGGTCTGGTGGACGAGATAAGCACCAACCCGTTGGCGGCGGCTGCCGATATGCTTGCCGCCGCAAAGTCACTGGATCCGGTGGTGGTGCAGGGTATTCGTCAGCTGGTGGAGCACGCCCGGATGCGCCCCCTGGAAACGGGATTTGCCGCAGAAAGGGACTGGCAGAATGTGCTGGAGGAGTAAGCGGGGCGAGAACCGGCCCGCGATTGCGTGGTAAAGCAGTCGCGCAACAGAGCGCCAGGGGATAGAGTAACAGAAGCAATGCCCACGGGCCGGGCACAACAATAATACGGAACAGAGCCCGTCGTCAGCAGGAGTCACCATGCGTTATCTGGAAACATTCTGGCAGAGGCTTAAAGACATCCGGCAGGCACAGCAGTTGTCCCGACAGGACCTGGCTGAGCTGATCGGCGTCACGCCGGATCTGGTGGCCCGCTGGGAACAGGCGGATGGCCGGCAGCGGCTTTATCCGGTGGTGGATGAGCTGATTGATCTTTGCCGCCATCTGTCCGTGCCTTTGGAATCCCTGCTGGACACCTCCGAGCTGGACGATCCTGGGCAGCTGGAATTACCGGGACTGGCGTTTTCGAACAGCGATGAGCTGGCCGGAGCCCTGGACGAGCTTGAGCGACAGGTTCAGCGGGTGCAGCCTAATGAAGAAGAGGCGGAGCTGCTGCGCCGGTTCCGACGGAGTTCTGCCGAAACGCGGCGCATGATTCTGCAGTTACTGGGCCGCTGAGTGCAGCCCGGAAGAGGTCTTACTGCTTTTTGCCCTTATTCTTCTTGTAGATATTTTCGTAAACGTAGTTGGTGGCTTCCACGAAACCTTCAATGGAACCGCAGTCGAAACGCTGGCCCTTGAACTGGTAGGCCAGTACGCAACCGTTTCTGGCCTGCTGCAACAGCGCATCGGTGATCTGCACTTCGCCATTCTTGCCCGGCGGGGTATTTTCCAGAATCTCGAAAATATCCGGCGTCAGGATATAACGACCAATAATCGCCAGGTTCGACGGTGCTTTGTCCGGAGACGGCTTTTCAACCATGTCGGTGATCCGGAAGAGCCCCTCTTTCATGGTTTCGCCAGCGATCACGCCGTATTTGTGGGTCTCGTCCTCGGGTACTTCCTCAATGGCGACGATGGAGCAGCGGAACTGCTTGTACAGCTTGGCCATCTGGGTCAGTACCCCGTCTTCACCCTCGGGCACGACGCAGAAGTCATCCGCCAGTACCACCGCAAAGGGGTTGTCGCCCACCAGGTTGCGACCGGTCAGGATGGCGTGGCCTAGGCCCTTCATCTCGTTTTGGCGGGTAAACGCAAAGGTGTTGTTGTTGATCAGGTCACGGATGGAGGTCAGCAGATCTTCCTTGCCGGTGCCGGCAATCTGGTGCTCCAGCTCGTAACTGATATCAAAGTGATCCTCAATTGCCCGCTTACCCCGGCCGGTGACAAACCCGAATTCATTAATGCCGGCGTCCGATGCCTCTTCAACCCCGTACTGCACCAGGGGCTTGTTTACTACGGGCAGAATTTCCTTGGGCATTGCCTTGGTTGCAGGCAGGAAGCGGGTGCCATAGCCAGCAACGGGGAACAAACATTTCCTGATCATAATACGTCCTTTGTGCGTCGTGTTTGCTTAGAGGTGTGGTGAATCTCTCGACGGTCAGCAGTGTATAGCAGTTCCGTGCCAATCGGGAATTCGTTACCTAATTTAAACAAAAACTTAACCCGACAATTCGCGGTCGGGTGAGTGGCAACCCGACGCGTTTAGTCACTGTCTGCCGTTGTCTATTTATCGTGGGGTTTCTCTACCAGGCCCGCCAGCATCGGCTCCCGCTCCGGCCCGTCATCCTTAAGCCGGATGCCATCTGGCATATGAATGGTAGAGGTATGTACCGCCAGTTCCCCACCATGTGCCCGGACAATATCGGCGATTTTCAGAAGAACGTCTTCCTTGATATTAAGGTACTCGTTGTAATCGGTGGTCGTGGTGAAGGCGTAAAGGAACAGCTTGAGTGAATAGTCACCGTAACTGTCGAAGTTGAAGGCAAAGAACTCGTGCTCAACCCCGGGGTGCTCGTTAAGCATGGCGTTGGTGTCGGCCACAATCTCGCTGACATGCTCAATGTCACGCTTGCGGATATGAATGTTTTCCTGGATACGCCGGGCGGTCATGCGGGAGTGGTTGATGACAACCACGGTGTTAAACATGGCGTTGGGTACATAGAAGGGGCGGCGGTCGAAGCCCATGATGCGGGTAGCGCGCCAGCCGATATCCTGCACTTCACCCATGACTTCGGTGCCGGGCAGGATAATCCACTCACCGACCTTGAAGGGCCGGCTGGCATAAATGGTCAGACCCCCAACCAGGTTAGCCACCAGGCTCTGCGCGGCGAAGCCGATGGCAATCCCACCCACGCCGCCCAGGGCAACAAGTCCGCTGATGGAGAAGCCGAACGCCTGCAGCACCAGCAGGCCGGTGGTAATAAAGATGGCCATCCGCACCAGTTTGCCAATGGCATCGGCAGCGGTCGGGTCGAGAGTACGGCCTTCGCGACGGGCCTTGTCGAGGATATTGCGTTCGACGCGACTGATCAGGCGCAGCAGAAACCACGCCAGCAAGCCGATGGCAGCAACATCCCGCACCGGCGGGAACAGTTCGGACAGCAGCGTGTACTCGCCCTCCTGGGTCAGGATGCTGACTGCGACCGTCAGGCCAATGACCCAGACCATACCCCGCAGGGGCGGACCGATGACCTCGGGCAATGTGGTCTTCCAGCTGGCGGGCTTGTGCTCCGAACGGCGCGCCAGGACACTCAGCACGCCCCGCAGTACGAGGTTGATCACCAGCACCGCGACTACGACCAGGAAGGTATAGATAACCTCTGCCCAGCGGCTGTCTGCGAGGCTGTTGCCCCACTCAACGAACATGGCCCAATCCACAATCTTTTCCTTATATTGCGAAGTAAGTCTCAATTCTCATCCTGTGGGTTAAGACCGACGTCCGTCAACCCGTGGCCCATGCAGGACCGCCAATCTGAATAAACGGTCATTCATGGTTAACGGTAATGAAATGCTGCACTGGGCTGGAAGCGAAGGATTGTTGACAATAATGGTCAGAATCTATAGCTTCTGAGTTCACGAGCCCGATATTGTCAACAAAATCGAAATGACCACTGCAACTGCCCAAACCCCGACCCGCGCCGACGAAGCTTTCGATTGCCTGCAAACGGCCATTGTTAAAGGGGAGCTGATGCCCGGTGAGAAAATCGGCGAGGTTGACCTGTGTGAACGCTTCAACCTCACCCGCGGTCCGGTGCGTGAAGCCCTTGGCCGGCTGGAATCCCGAGGGCTGCTGATCCGCCGGCCCCATGCGGGGGTGCGGGTAGTGTCAGTCAGCGCTGCTGAGCTGCTTGAGCTTTACCATATCCGCGAAGTGATGGAGGGGCTGGCGGCCCGACAGGCCGCAGAACGTATGACCGACCAGGAAATCCGTGATCTACAGGCCACCCTGGACAGTCATGAGACCATGATCGATGAGGCCCGGGGACAAGAGTACTATCAGGCTGAAGGGGATTATGACTTCCACCACCGCATTGCCACCGGCAGCCGCAACGCGAAACTCGCGCAGATGCTGCTGGGTGATCTTTACTACATGGTACGCATGTACCGTTACCGATTAAGCACGTCCAGCGGTCGACCGCACCGGGCGCTGGGCGAACACCGCCGGATTGTGGAGGCCATCGCCCAGCGGGATGGCGAACTGGCCGAGTTTCTGATGAAGCGTCATATCAACGCTGCCCGGCAGAACATCGAACGCAAGATCGAACGAGGCGAGATCTCATTCTGATCCTGACGC
>CAZHAY010000024.1:0-2288 GCA_964530545.1 uncultured Marinobacter sp. | reverse complement strand
GATGTGGTGGAAGACGCCCGCCGTATTACCGCAGCCACCAACCTGCCGTTGCTGGTGGATATCGACACTGGCTGGGGTGGGGCATTCAATATCGGTCGCACCATCCGGGAGATGGAGCGTGCCGGTGTCGCGGCGATTCACATTGAGGACCAGGTTGCCCAGAAGCGCTGTGGCCACCGCCCCAATAAAGAAATTGTCTCCAAAGAAGAGATGGTAGACCGCATCAAGGCGGCTGCCGATGCCCGCCAGGACAAAGACTTCTTTATCATGGCCCGCACCGATGCCTTCCAGAAGGAAGGGCTGGAAGCCGCCATTGACCGCGCCAGAGCCTGTGTCGAAGCCGGCGCTGACGGCATCTTTGCCGAGGCCGTCCATGAGCTGACGGACTACCGGGCGTTTGCCGACGCGCTGGATGTGCCGGTTCTGGCCAACATCACCGAGTTCGGAGCAACCCCGCTGTATAACCGCCAGGAACTCGCCGAAGCGGGGGCTGGTATGGTGCTCTATCCGCTTAGTGCATTCCGCGCCATGAACAAAGCAGCGCTGATGGTATACCAAAATATTCTGGAAAAAGGCGATCAGAAAGACGTGGTGGACAGCATGCAAACCCGTGCCGAACTCTACGATTTCCTGAACTATCACGACTTCGAACAGAAACTGGACGAACTCTTCGCCCAGCAGAAGAACTGACCGCCCCCAACAACAAGATTCTGAAAGGAGACGACCCATGGCTAAAGCAAAAAAACTCGGTGGTGCCGGCCTGCGCGGCCAGGTGGCTGGTGAAACGGCTCTGTGTACCGTAGGCAAGTCCGGCGCCGGCCTGACCTACCGTGGTTACGACATTGCCGACCTGGCAGAAAAAGCCCAGTTCGAGGAAATCGCCTACCTACTGCTGCGGGGCAAATTGCCCAACCGCCAGGAGCTGGATGCGTACAAACAGAAGCTGCAAAGCCTGCGTGGCCTACCAGAGGCGCTGAAAACGGTACTCGAGCAGATCCCCAAAGACGCCCACCCCATGGACGTTATGCGTACCGGCTGCTCCATGCTGGGCAACCTGGAAACCGAAAAAGACTTCTCCGAGCAGGACGACAAGATCGACCGCATGCTGGCGGTGTTCCCGTCGATCATCACCTACTGGTACCGCTTCGCCCACGAAGGCGTGCGTATTGAGACCGAGAGCGACGTCGACTCCATCGGCGGTCACTTCCTGGAGCTGCTGCTGGGCAAAAAGCCGAGCGAGCTGCACGAGAAGGTCATGAACGTGTCGCTGATCCTGTACGCAGAGCACGAGTTCAACGCCTCTACCTTCACTGCCCGCGTGTGTGCCTCGACCCTGTCGGACATTCACAGCTGCGTGACCGGCGCTATCGGCACCCTGCGTGGCCCGCTCCACGGCGGCGCCAACGAAGCGGCCATGGAACTGATCCAGAAGTTCAAGACCCCGGACGAAGCCGAAAAAGGCCTGCTGGGCATGCTGGAGCGCAAGGAAAAGATCATGGGCTTTGGCCACGCGATCTACACCGAGACCGACCCCCGCAACGACATCATCAAGCAGTGGTCTGAAAAGCTGGCGGATGAAGTGGGCGACACCGTGCTCTACCCGGTATCCGTGCGCTGTGAAGAAGTCATGTGGCGGGAGAAGAAGCTGTTCTGTAACGCCGACTTCTTCCACGCATCGGCCTATCACTTCATGGGCATCCCCACCGAGCTGTTTACCCCCATCTTCGTGATGGCACGGGTGTCTGGCTGGACCGCCCACGTGAAAGAACAACGCGCCAACAACCGCATCATTCGCCCCAGCGCCGACTACACCGGCCCGGCGGACGCGAAGTGGGTACCCATCGACGAGCGCCCGTAAGCACTGAGCGGGTGAGGGCTGTAAACTCCCCTCTCCCTTGAGGGGAGAGGGGGTCGAACGAATTCTGAGAGACCCCCCAAAATGAATACGAAGTACCGCAAGAACCTGCCAGGCACCGACCTGGACTATTTCGATACCCGCCAGGCTGTTGAAGATATCCAGCCCGGCGCCTATGCCACCCTGCCGTACACCTCTCGCATCCTGGCTGAACAGCTGGTTCGCCGTTGCGATCCGGCGACGCTGACCGATTCCCTCAAGCAGCTGATCGAGCGCAAGCGGGACCTGGACTTCCCCTGGTACCCCGCGCGAGTCGTGTGCCACGACATTCTGGGCCAGACCGCCCTGGTAGACCTGGCCGGCCTGCGTGACGCCATTGCCGAGAAAGGCGGCGACCCCGCCAAGGTCAACCCGGTGGTGCCGACCCAGCTGA
>CAZHAY010000023.1:27869-30682 GCA_964530545.1 uncultured Marinobacter sp. | reverse complement strand
ACCACCTGAGTGAAGGCGGCCTGAAAGGTGGAATAGCTGCTCAGTGCCTGCGCCAGGCGATCAGCCGCCTGCTCCGCCGCTGCAGCTACACTGGTACCCATCATCAACAAGGCGGATACCGCTAAAACACGACCGGTTCTGATCATTCACTACCTCCTGGCAATTCAGGCTTTCGGGGGTGGCGGTGCAAGCACTTCCCGGGCACCGTTATGGCCGGCCGCGCTGACAACGCCGGCGGCTTCCATGGCATCCACCAGGTTCGCGGCCCGGTTATAGCCGATCTTGAATTTACGCTGCACGGACGATATCGACACCCGGCGCCCTTCAGTAACAAACGCAACCGCTTCGTCGAACAGGGCATCGCTTTCGCTGTCGCCACCTTCGGTCAGGGTCGGCACGCCCGGCAGGTGTTCGCCTTCTGCCCCATTAAGGACATCATCAATGTACTCAGGTTCCCCGCGGGCCTTCCAGGCGTTGACCACCCGGTGCACCTCATCGTCGTCCACAAAGGCACCGTGAACCCGGACCGGCAATCCGGAACCCGGTGGAAGATAGAGCATGTCACCATGGCCAAGCAGCTGCTCTGCCCCACCCTGATCCAGCACCGTACGGGAATCAATTTTCGAGGATACCTGGAACGAAATACGCGTCGGAATGTTCGCCTTGATCAGACCGGTGATCACATCCACTGACGGACGCTGGGTCGCCAGAATCAGGTGAATGCCCGCTGCCCGGGCCTTCTGGGCAATACGGGCGATCAGTTCTTCCACCTTCTTGCCGACGATCATCATCATATCGGCGAACTCGTCGATCACCACAACGATAAACGGCAGCGTGTCGAGTTCCGGGCGTTGCTGCTCCTCATTGTCGAGATACTCGTCCGGCTTCCACAGGGGGTCCAGCAGTGGCTCCCCGGCTACCCGGGCGTCCTTCACCTTGCGGTTAAAACCCGCCAGGTTCCGCACGCCGAGGCTGGCCATCAACCGGTACCGGCGCTCCATCTCGGCCACGCACCAGCGCAGGGCGTTGGCCGCGTCTTTCATATCGGTGACCACCGGGGTCAGCAGGTGGGGGATGCCCTCATAGATGCTCAGCTCCAGCATCTTGGGGTCCACCATGATAAAACGTACCTCATCCGGGGTGGCTTTCAGCAGCATGCTCAACAGCATGGCGTTCACACCCACCGACTTCCCCGAGCCCGTCGTACCGGCCACCAGCAGGTGGGGCATCTTAGAAAGGTTAGCGACCATCGGGTTGCCGCCGATATCATTACCCAGGGCCAGCGTCAGCGCAGACGAGGACTCTGAGAAAACCCGCGCCCCCAGCACTTCACTCAGGCGGACCATCTGCCGCTTTTCGTTCGGAATCTCAATACCCACCACGGACTTGCCGGGGATGACTTCCACCACGCGGACGCTCAGCACTGCCAGGGAGCGGGCCAGGTCCTTGGCAAGGTTGGAAATCTTGCTGACTTTTACACCCGGCGCGGGCTTGATTTCAAAGCGGGTAATCACCGGTCCCGGGTTCACTTCCACCACTTCTACCGAGACCCCGAAATCCCCCAGCTTCTGCTCCAGCAATCGGGACATATGCTCCAGGGACTCTTCGGAATAGCCTTTCTCCTGGTGCTCATCGGGCGGGTCCAGCAGGGTAATCGGCGGAACCGGCGTTTCCAGATCCTCAAACAGCGAGGCCTGCTTACGGGTTTTTTCCTTATCCGCTTCGCTGGCTTCGTCCCGTTTGAACGGCGAGATCTTCAGTTTGCTGCCGGATGCACGACCAGGCCGGGGCTGAGCCAGGGGCGCAGGCTCCGGCTCCAGATCATCCCGGGAACTGAAACTCTCCAGCATCACCGGCTCATCGTCCTCCGGACGGCGGCGGCCTGATACCGGTTCTGCAGGAGCAGCTTGAGTATCTGACCCACGATGGCCAAAGGGCCAGAGCCTTCGCCACCAGGACGGGCCTGGATCCTCCACCTGGCGCTCGGTCAGCACCGGAGGCTCAGGCGCTTTCTTCTGCGCAGGCGTTGAAGCAGGTTCGAGTTTAGGGTCGTCCGACGGCGTGAACCAGCCGCGAACGCGCAGCAGGCCGGCCAGAGTATATCCCCCGACCCGATCCATCAGCCGGAACCAGGACAGCCCGGTGGTTACTGTCAACGCAAACAGGAAGATGGCTACCAATAGCAGAGTGGTCGCAGGCAGGTTGAAAAACCGCACCATGGCGGCCGAAACCGCCTGCCCCAACACACCGCCGGAGGTTGCGCCGAGGCCAAACAGGGAGTACAGCGCAAACAGGCTGCAGGCAGATAGCAGGATAAGCATAAAACCACCGGTCCGCATCAATAGCAGCGGCCAGTGCATTTCAAGCGGATCATGGCGCAGGCGAATCAACAGCAGCGCGTAACCCGCCACCATCAGTGGAAACAGATAGGATACCTGGCCGAAGACGTCCATCAACAGGCTGGCGAGCCACGCACCGGAACGTCCGGCGGCATTGTCGACCCCTACGTCGTGGCCGATGGACGCCCACCCCGGATCCGCCGCGCTGTAGGTTCCTAATGCCATGGCAAGAAAAATCGCCAAAGCAATCAGTGCAATAACCAGCCCTTCCCTTGCGCCTTGGGCAACCAGGCGTCGGAATCGCTGCTGTTTTTCGGTAAGAGCCTTTGGCGCTTGTTGCTGGTTTCCGGTTCTAGCCATGAAGTCGGGACAAAATCCTCTGCTGATGAAGGGGCGAATGCATCACTACCGCCGGCATCATGTACCGAGGGCCTGCAGCCCCCGCTTCATGTCGTTCTTGAGATCTTCCAGGGC
>CAZHAY010000023.1:13088-27769 GCA_964530545.1 uncultured Marinobacter sp. | reverse complement strand
CGGGCCAACTCTAGCGCATTGTCGCAATGGGCACGCATACGGATCGGTAAGGTTTCCAGACCCTTATGGAACACCCAGGCGTTAAATGGGCTCATGGTCGGGCCCGCCGAGCGAAGGAAGCCGTAGACTTCCTCAATCAAATCCTGGCGGCCCACAACGACACCGCCAATACACCGGCCCTGACCATCCAGGTACTTGGTGGCGGAGTGAATAACCACATCGGCGCCAAACTCCAGCGGACGTTGCAGTACCGGCGTGCAGAAACAGTTGTCGACTACCAGCAAGGCATCACTGGCGTGAGCCAGTTCGGCCATGGCGGTGATGTCTGCCACCTCACACAGGGGGTTAGAGGGTGTTTCCAGAAACAGCATCCGCGTCTTCCCGTTGACGGCCTGTTTCCATTCGTCAATATCTGTAAGCGACACAAAGCTGGTGGTCACACCGAACCTGGCGAGGTATTTCTGGAACAGCACATTGGTGGTACCAAACACACCGCGGGAACAGATCACGTGGTCGCCGCTTTTCAACAGCGCCACGCAGGTGGCCATGATCGCCGCCATCCCGGACGCAGTAGCAACAGCGCGTTCGCCTCCCTCCATGGCCGCGATGCGGTTTTCGAAGGCTCGCACGGTGGGGTTGGTGAACCGGGAGTAGATATTGCCCGGCTCGTCGCCGGCGAACCGTGCCGCCGCCTGTGCTGCGCTGTTATAAACGAAACTGGAGGTGGGAAAGATGGCATCGCTGTGTTCCAGCTCACCGGTACGGCACTGCCCTGCCCGCACAGCCAGAGTGTCGATCGACACCCCGTCGAGGTCCGACTCTGGTATCAGGTTATGTTCTTCGCGCCCATGCGTCATGGTGATCCAGGCCCTCAGTCTTCGTCGTTGTGGAGATCAATAATACCGTTATCAGTGGGCACTCCCACCCGCTGTGCTTCCAGGGCCTCATCGCGACGCATAGCGTCCAGCCGTGTCAGATAGGCCTCATCCACATCGCCTGTTATGTAGGTGCCATTGAAAACCGAACACTCCCAACCCTCAATGTCAGGGTTCACATCATCGACACAGGAAATGAGATCCTCGAGATCCTGATACACCAGCCAGTCAGCACCGATCAGTGTGCGGATCTCCTCAACACTACGCTCATGGGCGATCAGCTCGCCGGGCGATGGCATATCGATGCCGTACACGTTGGGATAGCGTACCGGCGGTGCAGCGGACGCGAAATAGACTTTACGGGCACCGGCATCACGGGCCATCTGGATGATCTCATGACAGGTGGTACCCCGCACGATAGAGTCGTCCACCAGCATGACGTTCTTGCCGCGAAATTCCAGATCGATCGGGTTCAGCTTCTGGCGGACGGATTTCTTGCGCATTTTCTGGCCGGGCATGATAAACGTCCGGCCAATGTAGCGGTTCTTGATAAAGCCTTCCCGGAACTTGACGCCCAGCCGGTGGGCCATCTGCAGGGCCGACGTACGGCTGGTGTCCGGAATAGGCACCACGACGTCAATATCGTGGTCGGGCCGCTCCCGCAGCACCTTATCGGCCAGAACCTCACCCATGCGGAGGCGGGCCTTGTAGACGGATACCCCGTCCATGATGGAGTCGGGCCGGGCAAAGTAAACGTGCTCAAAAAGACAGGGATGCAGGCTCGGCGCGGTGGCGCACTGCTGGGTATACAGGGTGCCATCCGTTTCGATATAGACCGCCTCACCGGGCGCTATGTCCCGCACCAGCCGGAAGCCCGCCGCACTCAGCGCGACGCTTTCCGAGGCAATCATGTATTCATTGCCCTCCGGCGTCTCCTTGATCCCATAACACGCAGGGCGGATGCCGTTAGGATCCCGAAAACCCACAATGCCGTACCCGGTGATCATGGCGATAGCTGCGTAAGCGCCCCGGCAACGTTCGTGTACCGCCCGCACCGCCGCAAAAATGTCGTCCTTGGTAGGGTCCAGCTTGCCCAGTTTCTGCAGCTCATGGGCAAACACGTTCAGCAGTACTTCGGAATCCGAATTGGTGTTGATATGACGAAGGTCGGTCTGGAACAGATCCTTTGCCAGTTCGTCGGAGTTGGTAAGATTGCCATTATGGGCCAGCGTAATGCCATAGGGGCTGTTGACATAGAACGGCTGGGCCTCGGCCGAACTGGCACTGCCAGCGGTGGGGTAACGCACGTGGCCGATACCGACGTTGCCGACCAGCCGGCGCATGTGCGAAGTACGAAACACATCCCGTACCAGGCCATTGTCCTTACGCAGATAGAAACGGTTGTCCTGATAGGTCACGATCCCGGCCGCATCCTGGCCCCGGTGCTGAAGTACGGTCAAGGCGTCATAGAGCGCCTGATTGACATACTGCGTACTGACAATTCCTGCAATTCCACACATGGGTGTTGCGTTCTCCAGAACATTAAAACGACGACGTTGCTTACAGCATCCGGGATGAGACGGTATCGGTGGCGGGCTCATCATGGCTGTCACCGGAGGGTGCCGGCCCGAGGAAACGTTCGAACTCGTCACCGAAGGTGCGCCGGGACCAGTCCTCAACCACGCTTAAGCGGTCGATCATCACGGATGTTCGCCACCAGGTATCTTCAGCCAGTGGCGTATAACGAGTGAAAGCAATCGCCACGATGACGACCACAACACCACGTAACAGGCCAAAGACCATACCCAATACCCGGTCTGTGGCGCTAAGTCCTGTTACCCTCACCAGATGGCCGATCAGATTATTGATAATGGCCCCGATGATCAGCGTGGCTACGAAAAGAATGGCGAAAGCAGCAATCAGGCGAACCAGCGGCGTTTCCACCGTACCGGCAAGAAGGGATTGCATCTGAGGGTGGAAAGTCCGGGCAACAATAAACGCGGCCACCCAGGTGACCAGCGACAGGGCTTCCCGAACAAAACCCCTTTTCAGGCTGATCAGGGTGGAGATTGTCAGCAGGGCGATGATGACCCAGTCGATCCAGATCAGCGCGTTCATGAATTATCCGGTGGTGAACAGGAACCGTTAATTCTATCAGGAATCCTGGTCAACCCAAACTCCATAAGCCCTGTGCGCCATGGGTATAGCGGACCCGCAGGTACTTCCTTCCCTGCTCCATCCGAGGTACCCGATAACGCAAACTATCCGTCGCCCCGGGTAATCAGTGCCTGAACACCGAACGCCTCATCCAGCGTGGATTTGGCCTTTTCGGCCTCAGCCTTTTCGGTAAACGGGCCTGCAAAGACACGAACCAGTTGCTGCTCACCGCGGCTTACCTGCTGCAGATGGGCGCCAAAACCCTTCTCCCGGACCTGATCCCGCAGACGACGGGCGTTGTCTTCGTTGCCGAAGCTGCCCAGCTGCAACACCCAGGCGCCTTCCAGGGTACGCTCAAAATCCGCGGATTCACGGTTGCTGCCGGTACCACCCGGGCTGGCCGCAGTCGCTGGCTCTGAGGCTGGTGCCGGCTGGGAGGGGGGCTCATCGGTATGCGCGGGTGTCCCGGCTCGGGTTGATTCAGGTTGCGCCTGTCCGGTTTGAGCCGGCTGGCTCTCCTCATTCTCACCAACCAGCGGAAGGGGTTCTTCTGCAGGAGCAGGCTCATCTGTCCGGGCAGGCGGTTCGCTGCGCCCTACCGCCGGCTGCTGTCCCATGGGCGGATCTTCGACCACTGCCGGTGTCGGCGGGCTGATCTCTTCCACCCGATAGTCGGGAACGCCTTCAAGACGGTTTTCGTTTTCAGGAACCGCCACTTCCGGGAACGGCGGCTCCTCGGGGATATCCAGGGAACGCACAGCGCGCTCGTCATGGGGCTCGTCAAACATCATGGGTACGAAAATCACAGCCAGTGAGATCAGTACCAGTGCGCCTATGATCCGCTGCTTCAAACCACTCACCTCGCTTTGGCTCCCTGTTGATAGCTCACCCGTTAAGCCGGGTGCTTCACCCTTTGAATTTGCAGATCACCCCTCGCCAGGCTCAGGATGAACGGGCTACCCGCTGTGAATATAACTGCCGGTAAACGCCAACTCAAAGTCACAGCCAGTCTATGACGAACTTTTAAGATGTCGCAATGAGTTACGGATTCACCACACGACCGGAAAAATACCGCTGGCCCTCAGCGACCGTATAAAACGAGCCGAATACCAGCACCATCCCATCAGCACCCGCACTTTCGAGGGCGGCCCCCAGCGCCTCAGCGACGGTGCTGTGTCGGGTCAGCCGCTCCGCCGGGATCGCGGTCCTCACCCGTTCTTCCAGCTCGTCCGCAGACAGGCCCCGGGGCACATCCAGGCCGCCCAGAAACCATTGGTCCACGGTCGGCGCCAGCGCCCGGGCAACCCCCGCTGAATCCTTGTCAGACAGTCCGCCATAGACCGCAAGTACCCGGTTGTAACCACTGGTGCGCCGAAGGAAAGCCAGCCGGCGGGATAACCAGAGCGCGGCATGGGGATTGTGTCCCACGTCAAGAAACACCAGTGGCGACTGACTCACCGTTTGAAAACGTCCGGGAAGCGAAACGTCTGCCAGTATTCTGCCGATGTCGGCGTCCGTCAGCTTCAGACCCAGCTCAACAGCGGCAATGGCCGCTGCGGCCAGGCTGTTCACCGGCAAACCGGCCGCCGGCAGTGGGATCTTATGGCCAGAGTCTGCGTCCAGCATCAGGCCGTCGCCCATCCGGCCCAGGTGGTACCCCTCCCCTGGCCTCAGCAGTCGTACCCGCTGAGCCTGTGCCTGCTGCAACACCGATGGGGGCGGGTCGAGGTCGGCATATACCGCGGTCTGGCCGTGCCTCAGAATGCCGGCCTTTTCGAAACCAATCGTGTCCCGGTCATCGCCCAGCCAGGCGGTATGGTCCAGATCGACGGAAGTGATAATGGCAAGATCTGCATCCAGCGTGTTGACGGCGTCCAGCCGGCCACCGAGACCCACCTCCAGCACCATGGTCTCGACGCCGGCCTCCATCATCACCAGAAAGGCGGCCAGTGTGCCGAACTCGAAATAGGTCAGCGTAACCCCTTGCCGGGCGGCCTCTATCCTCTCAAACGCCCTTATCAGCACCTCATCCGATGCATTCTGACCGTTCAGGCGAACCCGCTCGTTGTAGACCAGCAGATGGGGCGATGTATAGCAGCCCACCGTTTCGCCTGCCCCCAGAAGCAGCGCTTCCAGGGCCGCGACTGTGCTGCCTTTGCCATTGGTACCAGCGACAGTGATGACCCGGGCCGGAGGACGGCCGGGCAGCAGGCGACGCAGCACCAGCAGCACACGATCAAGGCCCAGGTCCATCTCCACAGGGTGGATGGACTCCAGGTAACTCAGCCACTGGTCGAGGGAAGCCACCTGCCCCGGGACCGGGGCAGGTTCAGGCCTGGTCATTGTCCGGATCAGGCGCTTCAGGGCGTTCGCTCACCTCAAACTCAATGGGCGCTTCGCTGGCCGGCTGTTCCTGACCGGTAAACTTTGCCAGCAACGCCGCTATCCGCTCACGCATCTTGTGACGATGCAGGATAATATCGATCGCGCCGTGCTCCAGCAGGAACTCACTGCGCTGAAAGCCTTCCGGCAGTTTTTCCCGCACCGTTTGCTCAATTACCCGCGGACCGGCAAAGCCAATCAGGGCGTAGGGCTCTGCAATATTCAGGTCGCCCAGCATGGCCAGACTGGCAGAGACGCCACCAAATACCGGGTCCGTCAACACCGAGATATAGGGAATGCCTTCCTGCTTCATCCGTTCCAGCACCGCGGCGGTTTTGGACATCTGCATCAGCGACAGGATCGCCTCCTGCATACGGGCGCCCCCTGAAGCCGAAAAACAGACCAACGGAATCCGCTCTTCTAGACAGATGTTGGCGGCCTGGACAAACTTCTCACCGACAATCTGGCCCATGGACCCGCCGAGGAAGTTGAACTCGAAGGCACAGGCCACCAGAGGAATGCCCAGCGTTCGCCCTTTCATGACAATCAGGGCGTCTTTTTCACCGGTTGCTTTCTGGTTCTGGCTCAGGCGCTCCTTATAGCGCCGGGTATCTTTGAACTTGAGGCGGTCCCACGGTTCAAGATCGGCAGCGATCTCCTCACGGCCATCTTCATCAAGGAAGATTTCCAGCCGGCGCCGGGCGTTCACGCGCAGGTGGTGGTTACACTTGGGACAGACGTCGAGATTCTTGTCCAGTTCCGGCTTGTAAAGAAACGCGCCGCACTTGGGGCATTTCTTCCAGAGTCCTTCCGGTACGCCAGTTCGGGTCCGGGATTCCGAGCGGATCTTGCTCGGCATAATCTTGTCTAGCCAGTTACTCATGCTGTTATCCTGTCATTCCATGCCTCTGAATGGCGACCTCAGGAGGCCTGCGCATCCAGCGCTTTGCGCATCGGGTGCAACAGATCTGTCAGTGCCTGCGCAAGAGCTGCGGGATCTGTCTGGTGGCGAGCTATTGTATCCACCAGTACCGAGCCGACTATTACACCATCGGATACCCTGCCGATCGCGGCCGCGGTTTCAGCATCCCGGATGCCGAACCCTACGCCTACCGGTAAAGCCGTCAACCGCTGAATGTTGGCAACCTTGCGTCCGACCTCGTCCACATCAATCGTTGAAGACCCGGTCACCCCTTTGATGGACACATAGTACACGTAGCCTGACGAGTGTTCACTGATGGCCTGTATACGCTCATCGGTCGTGGTCGGTGCCAGCAGGAAGATCGGATCGATCTTTCTCTGGGTAAACAAGGGCGCCACGTCGTCAGCTTCTTCCGGCGGCAGGTCCACCGTCAGGATGCCATCCACGCCGGCCTCCGCCGCCGCGTCGGCAAAGGTCTCATAGCCCATCGCCTCCATCGGGTTAAGATAGCCCATCAGAACCACTGGTGTGGCCTGATCCTTTTCCCGGAAGGCGCGGACCATTTCCAACACCCGACGCAGCGAGGTGCCGTGACTAAGGGCGCGCTCACTGGCCAGCTGAATCACCGGGCCATCCGCCATGGGGTCGGAAAACGGTACGCCCAGTTCAATAATATCGGCACCCGCTGCAACCAGTGTGTGCATAATATCGACGGTCTGATCCGGATGCGGATCACCGGCAGTGATGAAGGGAATCAAAGCCTTACGGCCCTGTCCTTTGAGGGTTTCCAGAACCCCAGCAATGCGACTCATGCCTGCTCCTGTTAAATTGGTCCGGTTCACCGGGAGGGATCAGATCCTGATGCCATCCAGCTCGGCGATGGTATGGATATCCTTGTCGCCACGGCCGGAAACGTTAATGATGATCATCTGATCCCGATCCATGGTGCGCGCCAGCTTCACGCCATGGGCAACCGCATGGGCGGACTCCAGCGCCGGCATAATCCCTTCGACCTGGGTCAGCATACGGAAGGCGTCCAGGGCTTCCTGGTCAGTCACCGAAACGTAGTTGGCACGGCCAATATCTTTCAGCCAGCTGTGTTCAGGGCCCACGCCCGGGTAGTCGAGCCCGGCGGACACGGAGTGGGTACCGGCAATCTGCCCGTTCTCGTCTTCCATCAGGTAGGTCCGGTTACCGTGAAGCACGCCGGGGCGACCGGCCGCGAGCGGCGCGGCATGCTGGCCGGTTTCCAGTCCCAGACCCGCGGCTTCGACACCGTAGAGCGCAACGGACTCGTCCGTCAGGAACGGATAAAACAGACCGATAGCATTGGAGCCACCGCCGACACAGGCCACCAGGGCGTCCGGCAGACGGCCGGCTTGCTCAAGGGACTGGGCCCGGGCTTCACGACCGATGACTGATTGAAAATCACGAACCAGCAGCGGATAAGGGTGAGGCCCCGCAACGGTACCGATGATATAGAAGGTATCGTCTACGTTGGCCACCCAGTCACGCATGGCCTCGTTCATGGCATCCTTGAGGGTGCGGGTTCCGCTTTCAACCGCATGTACCTCTGCCCCCAGCAACTTCATGCGGTAAACGTTCAGGGACTGGCGGCGGACGTCTTCGGCGCCCATAAAGACATGACACTCCAGCCCAAGCCTTGCGCAGACGGTCGCCGTGGCGACTCCGTGCTGGCCGGCGCCGGTTTCAGCAATGACCCGCGTCTTGCCCAGGAAAGAGGCCAGCAGCGCCTGACCAATGGTGTTGTTCACCTTGTGGGCGCCGGTATGGTTAAGGTCTTCCCGTTTCAGCCAGATTTCGGCGCCGCCGGTTTCGCGGCTTAAACGCTCGGCATGATAGAGGGGGCTGGGCCGTCCCACGTAGTGGGCGAGATCCTTATCGAACGCGGCCTGGAATTCGGGGTCGTCCTTCAGACGCAGGTACTCCCGCTCCAGGGTCATCAGCGAGTCCATCAGGGTTTCGGACACAAAGCGGCCGCCATAGGGACCAAAGTGGCCCCGTGCGTCCGGCAATTGGCTCAGCATTTCATCAGTCAGTTTGATCGGCACGATTAACCTCGCTCAGGAACTCGAAAATTTTGGCGGCATCTTTCAGGCCTTTTTTTACGGCAACTGCCGTCTCGGCGGAAGCCCCACCGGCAGCCGGGACCGATCGTTCAACGCCACCGCTGACATCGACGCCCCAGGGCCGTACCTGCAGCACCGCGTCCGCCACGTTGCCGGCGTTCAGCCCTCCGGCCAGAATCATTGGCATGGCGCGGTCGGCCGGCGCCGGTATCACCGACCAGTCGAAACGCTGGCCGGTCCCGCCATACAGCTTCGGGTTATAGGCATCCACCAGCAAACCACAGGCCTGATGCCAGGTCCGGAAGCCGTTACGGATATCCGCTGCTTCACGCACCCGGATGGCCTTGATCCAGCGACGCCGGAACTGGTGACAGAATTCGGGGGTCTCATCACCGTGAAATTGCAGCAGGTCCAATGGTATGTCTGACAGCACCCGCTCCACCCAGTCCCGTTCCGGATTGACAAAAAGCCCCGTCAGGGTCACAAACGCCGGCAGCGCGCTGACCACCTCAAAGGCCTGCTCAATCGTAACGGACCGCGGGCTTGGCTCGTAAAACACCAGCCCAATGGCATCCGCACCGGCCTCTGCCGCCGCCAGAGCGTCTTCCGGGCGTGTGATACCGCATATCTTGGTACGGGTTCGACGGGCTTGCACAATGTTTCTCCGGTAAAACTCTCAGGCCTTGGGCGCCGTCTTCTGATGGATCCAGCTCGGCACCACCGGCGCGTTTTCACTGTCATCGAACCAGGGACGCACGAACGACGGGCCGCAACTGGCCTCAGGGATGCCGGCATCCTGGGGGTAACCCACATCCACCAGGTACAGCCCCGCCCCTGGTGCGGTTACGCCAGCCTTACGGCGGTCACGTCCGGAAAGCACCTCGGCAACCCACTCCGGCGACTGTCTGCCCTGGCCGACGGCCATCAATGCGCCGGCGAAATTGCGCACCATGTGATGCAAAAATGCGTTGGCCTGAACATCAATGACCACAAAGTCGCCCCGGCGGAAAACACGGACAAACTCCACAAATCGCCATGGCGAACGAGACTGACACCCGGCCGCACGGAAGGCGCTGAAGTCGTGTTCGCCTTCGAGATGGCGGGCTGCCATTTGCATACTGTCGACGTCCAGGGGACGAAAGGTCCAGCTGACCTGAGGCGCCAGCAGCGCCGGACGGACCGGCCCGTTGAAGATAACATAACGATAGCGACGGTACACGGCTGAAAACCGGGCATGGAACGACGGCGATACCTTACCAGCCCAATGCACGACCAGTGAGCGTGGCAAGGCAGTATTGATGCCCATCACCCATGAACGACGATCACGTATGGCCCGAGTGTCAAAATGTACCACCTGGTAGCTGCCGTGGACCCCGGCGTCGGTACGTCCGGCACACACCAGATTCACCGGTTCATCGGCAACCTTGCTGACGCCCCGGGTCAGTTCCGCTTCTACGGTCGGCAGGCCGCTTTTCTGCGATTGCCAGCCATGGTAGGCCGCACCGTCATACTCCAGCACAAGGGCTACTCTGCCTTGACCGATGGCGTTATCAGTGGATAGCGGGACTGGGCTTTGGAACAAGCTTCTACCTGAGCATTACGGGTGGTGGAGATAAAAAGAACGCCGGCACTAGGCCGGCGCTCTGATCAGAGGATGGAATTATACCGCATCAAGGCAGCTTTTTGAGCAGGGCCTGAGCGTCATCTTTCTGTTCGTCGTTCCCTTCAAGAATGACTTCTTCCAGTATCTCCCGGGCTCCCTCGCTGTCGCCCATATCCACATAGGCGCGGGCCAGGTCCAGCTTGGTGGCAACTTCATCCGTGCCGGACAGGAAGTCGAAATCGTCATCGTCATTCCCCAGCGCGGATTCATTGATGCCGTCGATACCGCTGCCTGATCCGGATACCGGTGCCTGCGCGCTCTCGTCGTCCAGTTCAGTATCCAGCTCAGGAATTTCAAGATCGGACAGGTCATCCTCTGACACCGCGTCAACTCCGGCAAGGTCACTATCATCCAGCTCCAGGTCGCTGAGATCCAGACGACTCTCATCGTCAGGCTCGCTCTCCGAAGCCTCATCGATCAGCGCCAGATCTTCGTCTGAAACATCCAGCTCCAGATCATCCAGGCCATCGTCGGCCTCACTGTCGGCTGCCACTCTGTCCAGTTCTGCGTCCAGCTCATCCAGGAAAGACTCGTCCAGTTCCGCTTCTTCTTCCGGGTTGTGGGACTCATCCACCGGCTCGAGCTGTGCCGGGTCAGCATCAATTCCATCCAGGTTGAGGTCACCGAAATCCAACTCGTCCTCTTCGCTGATTTCTGCAGCGCCTGTCACGTTCTCGGCCGGCGGCAACGGATCGAAACCCGCTTCATCCAGTTCCAGTGAGGTGAGGTCGTTTTCCGGATCCAGCAGTTCTTCTGCCTCGGTACTGTCCGCATCCGTCGCCACGGATTCTTCCGGCAGCTCAAACTCGATGGTGTCAAAATCATCCGCCGGCTTGCTGTCCGCAGGCTCTGCAGCGGCCTCATCCGAGGTATTGAAGCCGGTGAAATCGTATTCGATATCGCCGTCGTCCTCGGCCTCGTCAGCTTCCGGACCTTCCGGCTCCTCCGGCAGGTCCAGCTCTTCGTAGGCCGAGATCAGGTCGTTGGATACCTGTTCATCCCGCGACGTTGCGGCACCGGTGCCTGCGGCCGCAACCCCGGCCCCGGCATCGCCGTCCCGAAGCTGGGATTCAAGCTCGTCAATGCTCGGCGTGGATTCCATTTCTTCCAGCCGGGCACGCAGGGTTTCGGCTTCCGGGCGAGCAGCACCGTCATCCATGGCGTCCAGTTCTGCGTACTGCTTGTCGAACGCTGCGCGGTTGCCCATGTCGGCATACACCGACAGCAACTTCAGCCTCAGGTCGGAACGGCTGGGCTCCCGTGAGATGGCGCCTTCCAGCACCTCCGCAGCCGCATCATACTGGCCAAATGACAGGTAGCGATCAGCCTCTTCGATGGCATTGGCGGAGTCCGCCCCGCCCTGCTCACCCAGGGTCAGCTCAAAGTCGCCGTCATCGGACTCGTCATCCAGACCCTCATAAAAATCATCTTCCCTGCCCGCGCGCCGACGGGAAATCAGCAGTACCAGCAGAAGCAGGAGTACCAGGAAGCCACCGAGGGCGATCTGATACAGGAAGTTACCGGCAATCAGTTCAATAGCCGTGGCGAGGAAGCCTTTCTCGGGCTCGCTCTCGGTCGTAGCCGGCGCTTGTTGCGGTTCCGATGACTCACCGGTAGCAACGACCGGGTCGTCTGCGGGCATAAAGTCCTGCGGGCCTGCCGGCTCTTCACTGCCATCAGCCCCTGCCGGAGATTCCGTGTCCGCTGTCGGGGCTGCGCCCGGTTCTGCAGCTTCATCACCCGGCTCTACTGCCGTCCCGGCCAGGCCGCCAGTCAGCTCGCCGCTGTCATCTTCTGCTGTCGGATCAGCACCCGCCTCATCTTCGGGCACACTTTCATCCCGCGTACTTTCAACATCCGTATCCGATGCGGTTACTGCGTCGTCGGCGCCACCTCCGGGCGCGACGGCCACATCATCACCGGACTGGGCCGCTCGGCCCTGCATTTCGGCAAGCTGGTTGTCCTTGAGCTCAATCAGGCGCTCGAGGGTTTCCAGCTGATCCTGCAGATCGTGCAGACGGCTGTTAAGCTCGTCGTTCTCCCGCTGAACCCGGTCAAACTCTTCCAGGGCCATGGCAGACCCGACATCGGCGGAGCCGCCCTGGGTCCCGTCGCTGCCGGCGGACCCATCACTCCGGGTGCTTTCACCGTCATCGGGTACGACCAGTCGCAGCTCGCCGGTGCTCTCCTGAGTTCCTGCCCCGGCCCCGCTGCCGGTGGTGGTCGCGACGGCGTCGTCAGTGGCATCCATGGTGGGTGCCGGGCGCGCAATCGCCTGATTCTGGGCCGCGACTTCCCGGTTCGCCTGTGCCTGAGTGCGCGCTTGGACGTCATTGATATCCGGCACACGAAGCACAGCTCCCCGCTTGAGGCGGTTGATATTTCCATCAATAAACGCGTCGGGGTTGAGATCCTGGATAGCCAGCATGACCTGCTGAACCGAAACACTGTTATTTGGCCGTACCGACTGGGCAATTTCCCAGAGGGTATCGGAAGCCTGCACCGGACCCAGGGTACGGGGTCCGGAAGACGCCGCGGCCGGGCTCTGGCGTGCAGTGGATGGGCTCGCCTCTGTGCGCGGCTGCGGTGCCGCCTGGCTACGGCTGGTAGTGCTTGTGCTGCGGGCCTGCTGGGCCGGCTGGCTTACACCGGACTCTTCGGCGTAGACCGGCGGGTCGACCAGAACGGCGTATTCCCGCATAACCCGACCACTGGGCCAGGTCACTTCAACCAGGAAATTCAGATAGGGTTCGCGGAGGGGTTCCCGCGATGTCACGGATATCACCAGCTGGCCATCCGGCGCAGTGGTGACATTGAAATCCAGCTGGGTAAGAAAAAAGTCCCGGCGCAGGCCCACGCGCTCATAATCCCGTTGGGAAGCCAGGTTAACAATAATATCGTCCGGGCTTACGCCTCCGGCCCTGTTTACGTCGATCTCTGCATTAAGGGGCTGGTTCAGATAGGACTGAAGTTCTATTTCCCCAAGTCCAAGCGCCTGTGCGACACCGGAACCAAGCCCTCCCGCTAGAGCCAGAGCAACCGCAAGCTTGCGTACTTTCATGCTTTTTCCTTACCAGTCTCCGTTATTCGTTACCGCTTGATGAATACAGATTCGGACGAGGTCGGACGACGTTCACTTATTAATATTAGGGTGTCGAAAGTATTATTGATAATGCCAGCTTTATCAATCAACCACACATCAAATTTGCACCACTTCCTGATGTATTTCACGGAAACAATTGTGAAATCGAGAATCGGCTTGGCCCTGCTGTAATGGGACAACCCAGGGGAACATCTCAGAAAATAACAGGGGCGGCGACTGATTGCAGCCGCCGCCCCGGATGTGTTATCTGAAACGGTACACAGTTGGCATTACACGCCCTGGTCCGCGACAGTTTTTTAACGCTCTTGCAGGATCTTCAACATTCGACGCAAAGGTTCAGCTGCGCCCCACAGTAACTGATCCCCAACGGTGAACGCAGAGATATATTCTGGCCCCATGGTCAGCTTGCGGATGCGCCCGATGGGGATGTCCAGAGTACCGGTCACTTTTGCGGGTGTGAGCTCATGCATTGTCGCTTCCCGCTCATTGGGGATGACCTTTACCCACTCGTTGGAGTTATCCAGAATGGACTCAATCTCCGACAAGGGCAGATCTTTCTTTAACTTGATGGTCATCGCCTGGCTGTGAGAACGCATGGCGCCAACGCGTACACAGATGCCGTCGATCGGAATGGGATTGCCAGTACGGCCCAGAATCTTGTTGGTTTCCGCGCTGGCTTTCCACTCTTCCCGACTTATCCCGTTATCGAGCTGCGTGTCGATAAATGGAATCAGACTGCCCGCCAAGGGCACCTGGAAGTGATCGACCGGGAAATCACTGGCGCGCATGGTATCGGTCACCTTGCGGTCGATATCCAGAATAGCGGCTGACGGGTTTTCCAGCTCGGCTTTCACCGCTGCGTTCAGTGCGCCCATCTGCGTCAGCAACTCACGCATGTTCTGCGCACCCGAGCCAGACGCCGCCTGATAGGTCATCGGCGATACCCACTCGATCAGGTCCTGTTCCAGCAGGCCGCCCAGGGCCAGCATCATCAGGCTGACGGTACAGTTACCGCCGACATAGTCCTTAACGCCATCGTCCAGTGCCTTATCAATTACCCGGCGGTTGACGGGATCGAGCACGATCACCGAATGGTCCGCCATGCGCAGGGCAGAGGCAGCGTCAATCCAGTAACCGTCCCAGCCGGTTTCCCGCAGCTTGTGGTAAACGCCGGAGGTATAATCGCCACCCTGACAGGTAATGATCACGTCCAGGGTTTTCAGGGTATCGATATCAAAGGCGTCCTGAAGGGGAGGTACACCTTCCCTGCCCACATCCGGTGCCGGCTGGCCGGTCTGGGATGTTGAGAAAAATACCGGTTCAATATCGGCAAAATCGTTTTCTTCGAGCATGCGCTGCATGAGGACCGAGCCCACCATGCCGCGCCAGCCTACAAGTCCAACTCGCTTCATGTTCAAGGACTTCCGATGCTATGCCAGCCCGCTGCCGTTGTCGCTGGCAGGGACCGGATGAATGAGCCCGCGGCAGC
>CAZHAY010000023.1:10015-12988 GCA_964530545.1 uncultured Marinobacter sp. | reverse complement strand
GACGGCAACATGCCAATGGAGCCGGTAAGCATGGCAGCTTCATCCGAAAGGATATCACCAAACATGTTGCCGGTCACAATCACATCGAACTGCTTGGGGGCGCGAACCAGTTGCATGGCGGCGTTGTCGACATACATGTGTGACAACTCAACATCGGGATACTCTTTCGCCAGCTCATCCATGATTTCCCGCCACAGCACGGTCACTTCGAGCACGTTGGCCTTGTCAACAGAGCACAGCTTGCCATTGCGCTGCCGGGCCGCCTCGAACGCGACCTGCCCAATGCGGCGAATCTCAGACTCGGTATAGACATAGGTGTTGAAACCCTGGCGCTCACCCCCTTCCAGCTCACGGATACCGCGAGGCTGACCGAAGTAGATGCCACCGGTCAGCTCCCGGACGATCATGATATTCAGACCAGACACCACTTCCGGCTTGAGGGACGACGCTGCCGCCAGCTGCGGATACAGAATCGCAGGGCGCAGATTGGCGAAAAGCTCCAGGCCAGAGCGCAGGCCCAGCAGCCCTTTCTCAGGCCGCCTGGCCATCTCCAGCTTGTCCCACTTGGGGCCACCAACGGCGCCCAACAGGATGGCGTCGGCCTTTTTCGCCCGATCAAGGGTCTCGTCCGGCAGTGGCTCGCCGGTTTCATCGATCGCGGCGCCGCCCACCAGTGCCGTTTCAAACTTCAGCCCAAGCCCAAACTGGTCGTTGACTTTCCTGAGAACCTTTTCGGCCTCTGTCACGATTTCCGGGCCAATCCCATCGCCGGGCAGCATCAGTACGCTTCTGGACATAGTATTTTCCGTCAGTAAATGGTGTTTTCCGTCAGTGGACAGTGAATTCAGTTAAAGGCATCGAACAGCCAGGGCGCGCTGACCCGCCGCCGGTTCTCATACTCGCGGATGAGGTCGGCGTCTTCCAGCGTCACGCCGATATCGTCCAGACCATTCAGCAGGCAATGCCGGCGGAAATCATCCACATCAAAGCTGAAAGTTTCACCGCCGGGTGTGGTTACCGTCTTGACCTCCAGGTCCACCGACAGCTGATAGCCTTCGGTGCTGTAGGTTTCCTGAAACAGCCTTTCAACCACTTCCTCATCAAGAACAATGGGTAACAACCCGTTCTTAAAGCAGTTGTTGTAAAAAATGTCGGCAAAGCTGGGCGCAATAATGACCCGAAAACCGAAATCTTCCAGTGCCCAGGGGGCGTGCTCCCGACTGGAGCCACAACCGAAGTTGCGCCGGGCCAGCAGGACACTGGCATTCATGTAGCGCTCCTGATTAAGCACAAAGTCCGGGTTCAGGGGCCGCTGGGAGCTATCCTGATCCGGCTGGCCTTCGTCCAGGTAACGCAGCTCGTCAAACAGGTTAGGTCCGAAGCCGGTCCGCTTGATGGACTTGAGAAACTGCTTGGGAATGATCATGTCCGTATCCACATTGGACCGGTCCATGGGGGCGACGATGCCCTGGTGTTGCTGTAATGCGCGCATGGCGGTGTCTCCTGTGGATCAGTCAGTTCATCATTTCGCGGACATCAACAAAGTGACCGTTGATGGCTGCGGCCGCGGCCATGGCCGGGCTGACGAGATGGGTACGGCCGCCAAAGCCCTGCCGCCCTTCGAAGTTACGGTTAGAGGTGGACGCACAGTGTTCGCCCTGCCCCAGCTTGTCGGCGTTCATGGCCAGGCACATGGAACAGCCCGGGTCGCGCCATTCCAGACCGGCTTCGATAAAGATCCGGTCCAGACCTTCTTTCTCCGCCTGGGCCTTTACCAGTCCGGACCCGGGGACCACCATGGCCTGCTTGAGCGTCGGAGACACCTTGCGACCTTTCACCACATTGGCGGCTTCCCGCAGGTCTTCAATACGGCTGTTGGTGCAGGAGCCGATAAACACGCGATCCAGTCTGATATCGGTGATCTTCTGGTTCGGCTCCAGCCCCATGTATTTCAACGCCCGTACGATGCCTTCCCGTTTGATGGGATCTTCTTCCCGGGCCGGATCCGGCACAACCCCATCCACGCCGGTTACCATTTCCGGGCTGGTGCCCCAGCTGACCTGCGGCCTGATGGCCGAGCCGTCCAGTTCCACCACCTTGTCAAACACCGCATCCTCGTCACTGTGCAGGGTGCGCCAGTGCTGTACGGCCATGTCCCACTGCTCACCTTTGGGCGCAAAGGGGCGGCCCTTTACGTACTGGATAGTGGTATCGTCAACCGCCACCATGCCTACCCGGGCACCGGCTTCGATGGACATGTTGCAGATGGTCATGCGCCCTTCCATGCTCAGGCTGCGAATGACGTCACCACCGAATTCAATGGCATAGCCCGTACCACCGGCGGTGCCGATCTTGCCAATGATGGCCAGCACCACATCCTTGCCGGTAACGCCGGGACCCAGCTTGCCATTGACCCTGACCAGCATGTTTTTCATCTTCTGCTGGACCAGGCACTGGGTAGCCAGCACATGCTCCACCTCGGACGTACCGATTCCGTGGGCCAGGCAGCCAAACGCGCCGTGGGTGGATGTGTGGGAGTCACCACACACGATGCTCATTCCCGGCAGGGTTGCGCCCTGCTCCGGACCGATGATGTGGACGATCCCCTGACGCGGATCCTTGATCTTGAATTCAAGAATACCGAACTCATCGCAGTTCTGGCCCAGGGTCTCGACCTGAATCCGGGACACCGGGTCGACAATACCGTCAATGCCCTGCTCACGGTTGGTAGTGGGCACGTTATGGTCCGGGGTCGCGATGTTGGCATCGACGCGCCAGGGCTTACGGCCAGCCAGACGCAACCCTTCAAAAGCCTGGGGCGACGTCACTTCATGCAACAGGTGTCGGTCGATGTAAATCAGCGCTGAGCCGTCATCTCGCTGTTTGACCAGATGATCGTCCCATAATTTATCGTATAAGGTCTTGCCCGCCATGATGGTTCTCTCTCAGTTATCCGGGTCTGCGGTATTGCAC
>CAZHAY010000023.1:0-9915 GCA_964530545.1 uncultured Marinobacter sp. | reverse complement strand
CAGATGCTCAGGCGAACCGCGGAGCTGGCCTTCGTGACCCTGAGTGAGAGCATGGATCAGTCATTCGAGGTGCATCTGCGCTGGGAAGACCGGATGGCGTTCGTGGCCGCCCCCCACCACCCTCTGGCCACGCTGAAAGACGCCGATCTCGATGCCCTGTCTGCCTACGATGCGCTGTTGCCGGAAGCAGGCACCGCGACTTTCCGCTCAGTGAGTCGCCTTTTTCTGGCAGCCGATCTGCCACTGAATCTGCCTATGCCGACCAACTATATGGAAACCCTGAAGGTGATGGCCGGCGCGGGTCTTGGCTGGAGCGTCTTACCCACCAGCATGGTGGACGCGTCCCTGAAAGTGTTACCGGTACCCCATCAGGTCAGCCGGTTGCTGGGTGCTATTGGCCTCAGGGGTCGCACCCTGAGCCCACAGGCCCGGGCGTTGCTGGACATTGCGAACAGGCTCAGGCCGGAGGCGGACGCAGCCATCGCCAGGTGATGCCCATGGCGAAGACCATGGCAACCGCTCCACCCCAGAAGGCCACGGATGTGCTGAAGCCATGGACCAGAAAGCCTGACAGCCAGGCACCCACCGCGCCCCCCGCGCCGAAAGTAAGCCCGGCATAAAGAGCCTGACCCTGGCCGTGGTGATGAGGGCCGAAGAAGCCCTGCACATACTGCACCGAGATCACATGCAAAGCACCATAGGAGGCCGCATGCAGCAGCTGGGCAAAGACCAGGACCGGGACCAGTTCGGTTGCTTCAGCGATCAGAATCCAGCGGAACATGGTCAGCAGTAACGCTGTAATCGCGATCTGCCGTACGGAAAAAAACCGCGTGATCCAGTGCATGCCCAGAAACAGGCCAATCTCGGCGATCACGCCCAGCGACCAGAGCAACCCTATGCTCAGCTTGCCATACCCGTACTGCGCCAGATGGATGCTGAAAAATGTGTAGTAGGCGCCATGGGACACCTGCAGGAGGAAGTTCATGGCGAAAAACGCCACCACCGACGGGTGGCTGACAATGCCTTTCAGGTTTTCGGCGGACAGGGTCTTTTTCTCACCCCGGTCGGATGGCACCAGAAAAGCGGACACCACAATACCGGCAAACACGGGCAGCAACAGCCAGGGTAAGCTGGTGATGGGCACCAGTTCGAGCACTCCGCCGATGATGGCGACGGCGCCGATGAACCCCACTGAGCCCCATAGCCGGATTCGCCCGTACCGTTCTTTCTGACTGCCGAGCACCCGCAAGGTGATCACTTCGTACAGCGGCAGGATGGCATTCCAGAAAAAGGTGAACAGCAGCATGACCAGCAGCAGGCCGTAAAAGTCCGGCTCAAGAAAAACACCGGCGAAGCACAATGCACCCATGACGGCGCCGAAGCGCACCAGGCGGACCCGCAGGCCACTACGATCCCCCAGCCAGCCCCAGACACTGGGGGCGACAATCTTGGTGAGCTGAATGGTTGCCATGAGGGTGGCAATCTGAAGATAGGAAAAGCCCCGCCCTTCCAGGTACAGGGACCAGTACGGAAGCAGGGACCCCAGCAGGGCAAAGAACCAGAAGTAAAGGTTTGATAGTCGCCAGTAAATAGCCGTATTCCTTAAGAATTAAGCTGTCTGGGAAAACCTTCCGGGGCCGCGGTCGGCCCCGTTAAATCAACGCTGCCCGATGTTCGGTGTGGCCACCTCGACGTCACCGTTCTGAGCCCGGTGCCGCAGATAATGGTCCATCAGCACGATGGCCATCATGGCTTCTGCAATCGGCGTCGCGCGAATGCCCACACAGGGATCATGACGCCCGGTCGTGATCACGTCCACCGGATTGCCGTCCACATCGATACTCTTGCCCGGCAGGCGCAGGCTGGAGGTGGGTTTCAGCGCAATCGACGCAATAATGGGCTGACCAGAACTGATACCCCCAAGCACCCCACCGGCATGGTTGCTCAGGAAACCTTCCGGCGTAAGTTCATCCCGGTGTTCTGTCCCCTTCTGGTTGACGGCATCAAAGCCGGCTCCAATCTCCACACCCTTGACCGCATTGATACTCATCAGCGCGTGGGCCAGATCTGCATCGAGCCGGTCAAAAACCGGCTCACCCAGTCCTGGCGGTACGCCTTCCGCTACCACGTTGATCCGTGCACCGATGGAATTGCCTTCTTTACGCAGGGCATCCATATAGGCTTCCAGTTCCGGAACTTTAGCGGCGTCCGGACAGAAGAAAGGATTCTGGTGCACCTGGTCCCAATCCAGGGTTTCAGCCCGGATCGGCCCGAGCTGGGCAAGATAGCCCCGAATCCGGATGCCCAGACGCTGCTCCAGGAACTTCCGCGCTACTGCCCCGGCAGCGACCCGCATGGCGGTTTCCCGGGCCGAGGAACGTCCACCGCCCCGGTAGTCCCGTACCCCATACTTGTGCATATAGGTGTAATCCGCGTGGGCCGGGCGGAACTGTTGAGCGATCTTCGAGTAGTCCTTTGAGCGCTGGTCGGTATTTTCAATGAGCAGGCCAATGGGCGTACCCGTGGTACGGCCTTCAAAGACACCAGACAGAATGCGGACCTCATCGGGCTCCCGCCGCTGAGTCGTATGCCTGGACGTACCGGGCTTACGCCGGTCGAGATCCTTCTGAAGGTCCGCTTCAGTCAGTTCCAGACCGGGGGGACAACCGTCGATGATGCAGCCAAGGGCCGGCCCGTGACTCTCACCGAAGGAGGTGACGGTGAACAGTTTTCCAAAACTATTTCCAGACATAATTCAGCAACTTGTAAATTAGTGTTCAGACTGCTTATTAATACTTTGAAGCCCGCTGACCAGTTGTTCCCGGGTCAGCAGGAAGACCCCATCCCCGCCATTGGCAAAGTCCAGCCAGGTAAACGGCAACTGAGGATACGCCCCATCCAGTGCAGGCCAGCTGTTACCCACTTCAACAATCAGCAGACCGCCCGGGGTCAGATGGTCCGCAGCCCGGGCGAGAATACGATGGGCGATCGCCAGGCCGTCCGGACCCGCCTCCAGCCCCAGTCTGGGTTCGTGATGATACTCCGGCGGCATGTCAGACAGGTCTTCCGCATCCACATAGGGAGGATTGCTGAGAATCACGTCGTAGACGCCATTCACCTGATCCAGCACATCCGAGTGAACGGCCCGCACCCGATCCTCCAGTTCATGCAGCTGGATATTGGCCTGGGCCACCGCCAGGGCATCCTCGGAGATATCGGCAAGATCCACTTCTGCATCCGGGAAAACCGTCGCGGCGGCGATACCAATACAGCCACTGCCCGTGCACAGATCGAGGATGCGCTCCACGGGCTGGTTCGCCAGCCAGGGCTGCAGCCCCGCCTCCAGCAGCTCGGCAATGGGCGAGCGTGGCACAAGTACCCTTTCGTCCACTTGAAACGGCAGGCCCATAAACCAGGCCTCGCCCAACAGGTAGGCCACCGGACGACGCTCGTTGATTCGACGATCGATTCGCTCCGCGATCCGTTGCCGCTCGTCACGGGTCAGGCGGGCGTCCAGAAACAGCGTGTTGTTTTCCAGCGGCAGATGCAAGCTGCGCATGACCAGTAGCACTGCCTCGTCCCAGACGTTGTCGGTACCGTGACCGAAATACAGCCCGGCCTCGCTGAAGCGGGAGGCGGCGTAGCGCAGGTAATCACGTACGGTAATCAGATCGTCAATGGGGCGGGTCACTGCCGGGTCCTTGTTCAATAGCCACTGGGTTCAGCCACTAGCGGTGGGCCGTGGGTATACCCGGCGGATTATACGCGGATTCCCGTTGGCCGGCAGCCCCGGATCACTGGGTTACAGCGATAAGGGTCCGGAACTGCAGCGGTTCTTTTCAAAACGGTCCAGTGCCATATGCATACGCTCGCGCCCCAACTGAATCATCTCCGGAGCCTTGTGATAGTCGTAGGTGCGGCAGGCATTCTTTGGCACGTTAATAAGGAGATCCGGGGGATACCCGGCAAGCTTGTACTGCACCAGGGCACTCTGCATGGCTTCGATGGTCATGTTCATGATATCGAACTTGCCAATGCCCAGCTTTTCCCAGTTGATCGTGCCGGTTTCGGCCCAGGGATCGTCATGGGGTGGCGGGTGCTCGGCCTCCTGTTCCCTGGCTTCTTCTTCCACTTTCTCTTCAGGCGTGTCAGCCCCGTCGGATGAACCGGGTGCCCAGCGGCCGCCGAAGCTTTTCAGGGCTTCCCAATCGAACCACCGGGACGTTATATCCCGGAAACGCGCTACCCATTCTTCCCCGTCGCTGTCGTGATCATCAACATCAAACGCAGAATCCGGTAAGCGTCTGCCGGTGTCGTCTTCACCGCTGAGGTTAACCGCAAACACCAGATCCGCGTGGGCGGAAATGGTCGGCATGATTGGCAGGGGGTTCAGCAGCGCGCCGTCTACCAGCACCCGCCCATTCATGACCACCGGTGTTATCAGCCCGGGAATCGAGATGGATGCGCGTATCGCCCGGTCCAACGGGCCTTCCTGAAACCAGATCTCCTTGTGGCCGAGCAGATCGGTTGCCACGGCGGTATAGGCGATGGGCAGCGTTTCAATACGGGTGTCGCCAAGCATCTCGCTGACCACTGAAAAGACTTTCTCGCCACGAATGGCACCCACTGAGTTGAGGGAGATGTCCAGAAGTCGCAGCACGTCAAACTGCCGCAACCCGGTCACCCAGTCCTTGTAGGCCTGCATCTTGCCAGCGGCGTATATGCCGCCAATCAAAGCTCCCATCGAGCAGCCCGAAATGGCGATAATTTCGTATCCGCGCTCGTTCAGTACCTCAATGGCCCCGATATGGGCGTAGCCCCGGGCACCACCGGAACCCAGGGTCAGGGCAACCCGCCGCCGGTCGGGTGGACCGCAGGGATGCTCATCCTGCTGGCCGGCCTTGACTACGCCAGTTCGCTCGGGTTCTCCCACCTGCTCGATAAGAGACGTTACCGGGGTCTTAGCCATCCCCGTTACCCTCCCCCGGCGGCGCAATGACCAGCAGTTCGATCCGGTTTTCAGGGCGCTCCGGCGTGGTGAAACGCACCATCGGCCCGACCGCATGAATAATATGACGGGAGCTGGACAAGCCGGATCGCGCCAGCAGTCTAGACATGGTGTCAGCGGCCCGCTCTGCCCGCTCTATGGCTGCCTCAAGGGTTTCGTCGGGTTCCAGCCCCGAGAACGCGGCAATGACGACCCGGGAGTTCGGGTCAGCGGTCATGCTTTCCAGTATTCGCCGGGTTTCCCCGCCCCAATCCAGGCGAACGCTGACGCCGCCCGACCAGGGCACGATCAGCGGGCCCGCCAGGCGGCTGGGCTCACCGATGCCTTCGAGCACGGCATCATCGGCCATTCTGAGCTGTTCCAGCCAGATATATTCACGCTGGTTGCCCTTGGTCACGGTATAGAGCACAACCAGCCAGCGTTGCCCTTCCCTGTCTTCAAAACCCGCTACCAGGTAGTCCTGGCGGGCGTCGCGGCCGTAAAGCATGGCCTGACCAAACACCTGGTTCGCCCAGACATTGCTGCGGCCGCACTCACGTCCCGAACATTGGAACAACAGGCTCGCGTTCCGGGTCTGTAACTGTTCCAGATACCAGCGCCAGGCATCCTGGCGGGTAATCCCGGGGGCGATCTCAAGCAGACGACCGCTACCTTCCACTGCCAGTCGCTGGGACCGCTCCGCCCTTAATTCAGAGCCCACCTCGCGAATCGGGCTGAGCATTACCTGATGGGATGCCGATGAAATGGCCCGTTCTTCCTCCAGTTCAGCCTGAGGAAAATCCATCAGCACCTGACTCTGGGCAAATGTGGCTGACGATAACAGCGCGGTAAACGCCATCGCTCCGAGCCGTCGGATAACCGTGGGAATACGGGGTCTGCCTGTCGGCATATAACACCTCATCGCTCGCTCAGGAAGGACCGGATGCCCTCATTGACGGCGGTTACATCACCATCAAGATGGCAATGATGCCCGCCCTCTGCATCGATGCGTTTGACGTTGCTCAGTGCGCCGAAGCGCGGCTGCCAGCGTTCCGGGTTGGTCAGCAGGCCTTTCCGCGCGCCGATCAGCAGAGTCGGAGCTTCCACGGCCTTGACCAGTGCCATTACCTGATCTTCGGTGAACATCATCACCGACGGGTGGCGCAACCTCGGGTCCGTTCGCCACCGGAGCCCGTCAGGCCCCTCGGTAAGGTTACGGGACACCAGCGTCATCGCGGTCTCTTTCGACAGCGCGTTGCGGCCACGGGTACGGAGCCGGGCTGCTTCTTCAAGGTTAGCGTATGGATTGCCCGCGTTGGAGCCGGATAACCGTTTCTGGATACTCCGACGTAACTGACCGACCACCTCGTCTGCAGCCTTTGAGATGGGCCCGAGACTGTCAATCATGACCAGTCGTCCTACCTTCTCTGGAAACGCCCCGGCTACCAGCATGGCAACAATGCCCCCCAGGGAGTGGCCTACCAGATCTACCGTTTCATAATCGGCGAAATGGGTTTCCAGCAGCTCAACCACATCGGAGACGTAATCCACCAGCAGGTAGCTTTGCCCCAGCGGGCGGTGATCGGAATGGCCATGCCCGGCGTGGTCCACAGCCCATACCGGACCAAGGCCGGTCAGCTCAGGAGCCAGCCGGACATAGCTCAGGCTGTTATCCAGCCAACCGTGCAGGAGAATAACCGGCCGCCCGCTCGTAGCATCCGGCGCAGCCGCCCAATGCAACCCCGCCAGCTTCAGATGACGCAGCGGCCAGCGGACTTCAGAAAACAGACGGTCAGCTTCGGGCAAAGGACCCGGAGACAGAGATATAGTCATGAAAACGGATAACCTCCAGCAGATACAGCGACGCCTGCACCGACGACATCCACCTGGGCCGGCGTAACCCATTCGGCTTAAACAACAGAGCCGGCCGGGCCAGGGTCAGGCAGACCTTTACATGGTGTGCGTAGGCCGATCCGAGTTCAGGGAGCCGGCGAGATAGGCCTCGATTTTCGTTCTGGCGGTCTCGTCCTCGCCATTGAACTGAACCCCGATACCCGCCGCCCGGTTGCCCTGGGCGCCCCGGGGTGTAATCCAGATCACCTTGCCGGCTACGGGGATTTTTTCGGGCTCATCCATCAGGTTCAGCAACAGGAAGACCTCATCCCCCAACCGGTATTGCTTCTGGGTCGGGATAAATAGGCCGCCCTGACGGATGTAGGGCATATAGGCAGCATACAATACCGCTTTATCCTTGATGGTCAGGGTCAGAATACCGCTTCGCGCGCCAAAACCAGGACCCATGGTGTTCCTCCAGCTATTGTCATTCTTTGAGATTACCGGGCATGCGGTGCTGTGTCACACACCCAGGCGGTTTTTTACCGTATTTCCCGTTCAGTGCGCGTTATGAAGGGCGTGCTGCCTTTCTTCTGGGCATCAGTCCACGCCACTGGATCAGCAGGCGATCAATCTCCAGCTCCGGGTTAACATTATTCACCAGTGCCCGCCTGGAATCCCGGATGGCATCCACCAGCTGGTGAGCACGCCAGGGCTGGTTTGCCGTTGCCAGGTATCCTACCACCTCGGCCATGCCGGGGTCGCGGGCGCTGCTTCCCGCTGTGACCCGGGCCAGATCGTTGGCCCAGCCCTCCATCAGATTCAGCGTCGCTTCATGACCCAGGTCGCGAAATGCCCGGGCAGCCGCCGCAACCGTGAGCTGACCTTTCATAAACTGCCGGAAAGCGTCCAGCGCTCCGTCACGTTGTGCCAGGAAGCCACTGTCGAGCAGTTCCAGCGCCAGCCTTGGTGCACCGCCGGCAAGCACAAGCGCCAGCGACTGACGGTCTTTCGGAACGGGTTCTTCATCAGTCATTTCTCTACCGTCCAGCTCCGCCGCGAGCCAGGCAGACGCCTCAGGCGTAGATGGCGTGGCGAGAGGAAGCAGACGACAACGGGAGCGGATGGTGGGCAACACCGGGCGACCGGTTTCCTGCAGCAGCAACAGGACAACATCCGCGGCAGGCTCTTCCAGGGTTTTCAGCAGTCCGTTGGCGGCATTGATATTGAGCTGGTCTGCACGGTCGATAATCGCAACCTTGACGCCGGCCACCTGTGGCGATGCCACTGCAAACTGCGACAGAGCCCGTACCTGGTCGATACGGATCATGCGGGATTTTTCCGGCTGATAGATGCGGATATCCGGATGGGAGTTGCCTTCGATCAACAGGCACTGCCGGCATTTGCCGCACCGGGCCCGGACACCACTGACCCGTTGGTCACACACCAGCAGACCGGCGACTTGCTCGGCCAGGTGCCGCTTGCCGACACCCCGGTCTCCGGTGATCAGGGTCGCATGGGGCAGCCGCCCCTGATCCAGGGACTGTCCAAAATGTTCCAGTGCCGGTTGCAGCCAGGGCATATGATTCACAGCGGGTTCCCGGTCATGATGATTCTAGCGGGGCAGGTTCAGCACGACGCTGGCCTGCAGGCTTATGGGCAGACTTCCGGCTCTTTAATTCACGCCGGATGCGAGTCAGGCGACGACGCATGATCCGCAGGGCCATAGCCCGGTCGCGAATGCCGGGCCGGGGTTTTGATCCGCTGCCATAGTAATGGTTGTTCAGGTCACGGGCAAAGGCCCGGGCGGAAGTGCCCGCCTCCGGCGCCTGTTGTTCAGTGAGGGTCGCCAGCCGCAACGGCGTCGCGCCGGCAGGAACGGGAATATTCTGTTGGATCAATGATCGCTCCCAGCGGGATACCAGCCGGTCTACCGGATCCCGGCGACCACCCCCGCCGGAACGGACTGCCGCCAGCAATGCGGCGACCAGCAGACCAAGACCAATTACACTGGCGGTGAGATAACCCAGTTCCTTCAGCCCGATACCTCCGGGCAGACGGCTCATCAGGTCAAGCTGCGACTGGCCCTGATAACCCACCACCCAGCGCTGCCAGTTGTAATTGATACGATCCATCTGCAGGCTGGCCCAACGTACCAGCGCCAGGTCACCGTAGCGTTGCGGTGAAGCCCAGTTACCTTCCAGAAACGACCCTTCTTCCGCCATGGCATCCCGCAGGCCCGATTCGATTCTTTCCGGTGAAATGGCCGCCGTCGGATCCAGGCGTACCCAGCCCCGGCCTTCGAACCAGCCTTCAACCCAGGCATGGGCGTCGTATTGGCGGACGATAAGGTAGGAACCGTCAGCCCCGCTGGCACCACCCTGATAGCCGGCTACAACACGGGCAGGAATGTCCGCTGCCCGCAGCAGGAATGCCATGGCACTGGCGTAATGGGCACAGAAGCCGCGCCGGGCCTCGAACAAAAGTGTATCCACCGGGTCTTCCGGCATCGCCGGCGGGCGCAGGGTGTAATGGAAGGGTTCATTGCGGAACCGCGCGAGCACTTCCTGGGCAAGCGCCAGATCAGAGCCGGTACGCTGGGCCAGTTCCCGGGCCATCTGGCGACTGCGTTCATTACCTTCCAACGGTAATTGCAGATACCGACGACGTTCCGCCGGGGTCAGCTCATGGGCTGGCGGTGGTTCCGACACCAGCGCCATACGGTAGCGTACTGACGTATCGGCAGGCCGCTCAAGCCGGAACAGGCCGTCGGGAACTTCCATAATGTTCGATGACAGCGCCCGGGAATTGTCCAGGGCGTACACCCAACGCTGGCCGGAAGCGTCCATCAGTACGTCGTACTGGCCGGGTGCCAGAACCTGGATACCCGCGTCCCGGTCAACCCGTCCCAGGGGGCGCCAGGATTCCTGCTGCCACTGGCTCCAGGTGTTTCCGTCGAACCGGTCCAGGATCAGGCCCCGCCAGTATCGATCCCTGTGGGGTGGAATCCCGCCACCAAAGCTGACCCGGAATGCCCGTTCGCTGCTCTGGGCGAGGCGGGAAATGTCCCCCGGAGTCATGGTATCGGACAGGCC
>CAZHAY010000022.1:17637-30867 GCA_964530545.1 uncultured Marinobacter sp. | reverse complement strand
TAGCAACCGCAATTTAACATAATATACATTATGCGAAGTCTAGGGTGTCACAAGCATGATCTGACTCAACCCCGCGTCGAAGCTAATTGGCAACGCACACAGGAGTGGATCTTCTAAGCAATTCTCAAACGGTGGAACTTGCCCAGAAAGGAACTATCCTTTTAAACAGTACGATATACAGGATACAGGTCGATGTGTTTTGGCTCGCAAGCCCGGTGTTCCATGAGTGTGTAGGATCTGCTATGCCTCCTCAACTAACGGCTCAAATAACCCGAGGCCCGGAAGACAAGCCTGAGATTCAACTCACGTACAAGTTTAATCAATGGGACCAACGTCCCAAATACATCCGACTCAAATATCTACGCCCTCTACCCGGCCATGACGCAGAGCGAATCCCCGCGTACTATGGGTTCGATCCCGGTTACCTACTGGTTGAGCCACCACTGCCCGGTCCTTCCCAGTCCGCGTTCTTTCCCATTGATTTTAACCGTCCTGTACGACCACCGCACATCACGCTTATCGCCGGTCCCGGAGTCTCCGTCGAACTCGGAAACTGGCCAGATACTTGGATTGCATCCCGGGAAGTCCCCCGCCTGGACATTTACCGGGTACAGAGTCCTCGGCTGGTACCGACTGTGGGTACAGATGCGATCGTTAGTGCTTTGACAAGCAACTACTTTATCGATACGTACCCGCCTCTCGCGTGGAGCGGTGGAAGTGATGCCATGTTCGATTCGAGTGTTGCTGACGAGGAAGCACGCTCCCGCTACTTCTTCCTCAGAGTGCTCCAAGATACGGTTAGCGACAGGCATATCGTAGTGACCGAATTTGAGCCTATGCGACTGCTCGAGGAAGGCGGCAATCCGTTTGTTTCACAACTTGTGCATCTCCAGCCACCGAGTCTTCTACAGATTGCTCTCCAGCCAGATGGAGTTATTTTCACGCACCCCTACTCCTCACAAATGCTGGTAATCGAGGTCCCGCAGTTTCATGGGGTCCTGCAGAGCGAAAGTGAACGCGGCGATCACGAAGCGCGCTTCACTTTCCGGGTCAACAATGGTAGCTCGCCGCACCGTCCCGGAATCCTTCCACTGGTTACTATTATTAAAACACCGCAGGTTCGCGCGACATTGAGCTGCAATCAGCGCGGCTTCTCTCTAGGCACATCCTCGTTGCATGAGCGTTACAGACGATCTATGGTCTTTTTCGAAGTATTTAATACCGACTTCGAAAACGTGCCTCCACAGGGCGCAGACTTGCCTACCCGACGGCTATCTCGGGCCGGTATCGATTATGTTCGTGACCCCATGCTGGCGATTCTTCAGACCTTCACCGACATCGGGGTGGGAGCTATTCCATACGTGGGCGATGCAGCCGATATTTCCGAATTTTTCTATGCCTGCTCTACGGACAGAGACCGATGGGGCTACCGGGTATCCACAATCGAAAAAGTGGTTATGGGCGTGGGTGCTATATTACCCTTTGTGGGGTCCGCGGCGCTGCGTGCCGGCCCACGTTTTGCTCGCACGTTCGGGGGAACCCGCCGTATCGCTCAGCGCCTGGCGAACACTGTCGAGAACGCCGGACTAAGTGAATCCGAACGTCGACTCATCGTCGAGGCGGCCGAGCAACTTCGGCGCCGGCGGCGTGCACTCACTGACGATCAGTTGGTGGAGCTTGTCGAGGTGCTGCGGAGGATGCCAACGACATGCGGTGTCTGATCATCGACGATCTGATCAGCGTGGAAGGAAAGATCAACCACCCACGTGTGGCGGAGTTCTACGAAGCCTACGTTCAGCGCCAGCGCGTCACCGGCAGTGCTATACTGGGACCGCGTGAGTGGATTCCTTATGCTCGAGGCGCCGCCTACGAATTTTTGTTTAAACTTCTGGGTGAGAACATTCGACGCGGGGGACAGATTTCCCTTCCTGTCCTTCTGGATCTGGCTATGATCCCTCGTCCTCCATCCATGTCATCCGAGCGTATTTCGCAACTGCTGAGATTCCTCACACGTGCAGACAATGCTCCGAAGACCTGGGAGCGTCTGAGCCGATTCAACGACGGTACCGATGCTGTGACCGAGTTGCTCGCCAGGGAACGACGAGTGAGTCGCGCTTACCTTAATATCCTGAAGGGCAACCTCGCCGAAGTATTCTCAATGCCGGAGCAACTTCGTACGTTGGTGCGCATCAAGGAGACGCATACTGACGCCGTATTGCTAACTGGAGTGCGCATCGTCGAGCCGTCATCAGGAGCTTCCCGTTTGTTTTCAGACAATATCATCACGCGATGGCGTAGCAACGGGAGCCTCGAAGTCCTTAAGGTGTTCGAGGTCAAATCCGGATATCGGGGAGGCGGGGAAGCTCAGGAACAGATTTTCGAGTGGATTGAAGGTCGTATTGAGGACGGATTCCTGTTACACCTTCCCAGTGACGCGCGCTATTACGATATTCCACGAGGCCAAGGCACATCAGCGATCATGACCCGAAACATTAGCGACGAAATCGAAGTACTCGTCCAGAACACCAGTCATACTGGCCAGATAGGTCGACGATGGACGTATGTTTATGACCCATCAGGGCGCCGATCAGGCCCGCGCGTAATTTCGTTGATTTCCAGCGAACGTCAGGTTATTACGGCTTCTGGCGCCTCTCAAGTGGGACTCGACCCATCTCTCGGACTGGCCCAATCAAGCGCCGTCGTGGAACTTGGCGTCAGCTCCGCAGAGCTTGATTTCCTAGCTGGACAGCTATTCCTGTCTCGGTAACGGTATTTCCGGTGTAGATCCACCACCCCAGGTCATCTCGATCTCAAAATTGGCTGGTGTACCGTCCAACGCAATAACAAAATTGCCGTCATCGGAGAGGCTCAGCCGAAAACGCACATTAACCGCGTCGGGCGCATCATTTTCCAGTTCGGCCAGCCCCTGCCCGATTAATGTCGACAGACCCTGAACGGTCTTCAGGAACCTCGCACCTGCTGCGGTGTTGCCGCCAGAGGTCGAGCTGGTCTCGATATGGATGGCTGCATTGCCATGTTCAAGGAATCGTCTTTCCGGCATGGGACCGCCTATTTCGGTTCTGGATTCAATTCTTCAGTCTGCTGGAGCCAGACCAGACTGGTGGGTACTTTAATGACGAATGTATCCGGATCATTGTCGCGGATCTCAACGTCGCGATGGACATCAGTTTCTGCTATCTCAGGGTCCACCTCTCTGAGATAGGCATTGTATAGTTCCACCTCTAATGCAGCAGAGACATCCTGTAACGCAGGGATTTCGCCGGCATCACGCGACCAGATCCGTTCCGTAAGCTGATAGTAGAGCACCGCATGCGTGTACTCCGGAACGACCGGTAGGCGGACCAGTGCCGCACCTGCCTTCATAAAATTCGCGAAAATGGGGTCCGGGTCCGAGTAACTGGAGAGTTCAATCCATTTCTCTTTACGTCCATAGAAATATGGAAGTAGGCGGAACGATAGGTTGTCCCAGTCGAAAGCTTCTTCTGCGAAACGGATAACTTCTCCATTATTGAGGGCATTGCGATCAATCATTTCAGGCAAGCGTGGTGGCGTGTAGGAGTGGTCTCCATCTGTCACGGCGACAGGTAGTTCCAGATCACCGCTCATCCACAGGTCCAGGAACTGCCGCTTCAGTTCATTTTTGATGGTGAGCAGATTCTTGGCCGGATTCTCGCCTTGAATCTCTACACCGCCACGAACCTGTGACGCGGCTAAACGCTCTTCGTAATCCATGACCTTGCGCCGGTACGCGACCATTATCCCGTTGTAAGTCTCCATCTGCCATCGCGCAAATAGTTCGTCGGTGCGCTCGCAGATCACATTGATATTTAAAGCGAACGTTCCTACACGATTACCGGTACCGCTGATGGGGAGACTTCCCCGCTCGCGGTTAAGGTTCAATGTGAAGTTATGGTCTTTCCATGGCGGCCCAAGAAGTGCGCCCTGTTGCCACTGAAGAATGGCACGCTGGCCAATGTGGATCCGGCAAAAAGATGGCCAGCCCGCGTCGTAGGGCCAGACAAGATTGCTTTGAAAGTCGTGATTCTTCCAAGCCTTGATCACCGCCGTGTATTCACAGGTTACCGCTTCGTAGTCGTCCGGAAGACGAATCGCCTCTCCTTCGAGAATCCAGTCGACCGCCGGATCCAATTCCTTTGCGAGAGAATGCGATACAACAATAGTCTCCGCAGGTGGCGGCTTGATCCCATCGGCACCCGCAGTGCTGGCCAGGTACGCGTAATTGGCTTCGAGGACCTGATTGGGGTGCAATGGGCCAGGATCTCCGGTGCGGAGTCTGGTGCCGTCGAACCAGAACTCTAACCCACCAATCTCGAAGGTAGGAACCTTTGGCTCGTCAGGCTTCTCTGGAATAGCACGATTATCCAGATTCCACGCCTTGGCAAACAGGAGCATGCGGGCAGGTTCCGGTATGACCACTTCATAAAAGAGACGCTTACCATAGTTGACCGGCTTCACCCGGTAGTACTTGTCTACCCATCGATACACGCCGACGATATGGTCGGGGCTATCATTCTCGAATTTGTGCTCATTGTTTTCTTCAGTTTCTATACGCTCGATCTCTTCTCGCTCACTCCGGACCCGCTCTTTGATTCGTTCCATGGCCTTTTCAGTTATTTCTTTTGAGTACTTCTGAGCTGCCCGCTCAGACTCAGCCTTCGAAGTATCACGGTCATACTTGGCATAAGCAGAGATCTGAACAGGACCAAACCCTCCAGAAACCTCGAGTCCCGCAGAAAATTTCTCCTGAGTCTTAATTTCGTGCTTGATCTCATTTTCCAGCTGGAAGCGCTCCGTCGTTTCCAAATCACGGCGGGTCTCCTCTTCGAGCTCAGATTCCTCCAGCTTGCGACTCTCAACTTGGCGGAGCTGCCGGTGATTCCTCGTACGGTGCTCTTTACCCATGACATTTTCGATGTGAGCGATCTCGCCCGCATCATAACGTTCGAGACGTTGTTTCAAGACAATCAGATCACCGATGCCGAACGGCTTTAGAGTGGCCATATATCACTCCTGCTTGAATTGTCTTACTTTGCGGCGAACACGCACAAAGGCGCCTTTTTCCCAGGTGATAATTTCGCGCTGTGCATCATGCACGGCCTCTGTCATCTTACTGGTGACCAGCTCGTTAAGTGCGCTCACCAAATCCAGCGCGTTTCCGTTAATGTCCAGCCTGAAACGCTGTAGGGTTTCACGTACTCCCGCGTCCGAGATGTCGCTGTCAGTTAACTCGTGCAGCTTTGTTGACCCCGTCCCTGTCACGACGTGCGTCAAATCTACAAATTTTTCAGACCGTGATTCTATCTTTACCACGCGAGATCCAGTTGGAAGCGCGCGTGCGCGGTGGCTCTCTTCCTCCAACCTCCTCCTGCGAGCTCTGATTGCGGCCTTGACTACACGCAAAGCTTCGACGAGCTCGGGCACATCTTTCGCCGCCTGTCCACGACTGTCACTGGTAGTAAAAGACGGGATTGAGACAGAAGGCGGAGCATCTCCACCGAAAGAAAGATGTGAGCCAGCAGCCCGCATCGGATCGGCACCCGTTAAACGAGCTGGAATTGCTGCTCGCCGTGAACCAAGGTCGAGCTCAGCTGCGCTGAACTCAGGCTCCGAGGCGCGTCCAAAACCGTAGATCAACCGGATGACTTGTAACAATGCGCGACTCTCTCGCCCCCGATCACGACTGGAAAATAACGTGGCGCAATAGCTGCTCCAGACCTCGCTCACAAGGGAAGGGTCGTGCCAGCCAACTGTGTAATTATCATTGGGAGAGGATATTTGCTCCGCCAACGCCTCGGCCCGATTCCTGAATCCGTCGGCAGTCACCGTAGTATCCCGAACCAGGCTCTCTACATCTGCCAGCCATGTGCGCGGTGCACCATCCAACCGATGAAAGAAATATAAGCCCTGCTTTATAAAGGCATCGGAGCCTTTGCGCAGGCGATCGCGAAATGGAAGCTCTTTGCCAGTTCTATCCACCATTTCTTCCAAGGGAGATGTCGACTCGTCAGGTGCAGGAATGGGTGCAGGCGGATCTTCAGCGTTTGGATTCGCAGGAACGGGGGCGCGCAAGGAAACAAATTTGAATATTGCCTCGTTTGACATGCGTTGTTCCTCCACAAGTAAACGAATGAAGAGACCACACATTTGCCGGCACCACCGCATTTAGCAAGGCGACGTCAAAGTGGCTGTGCTGGGATCTCCATTTCTGCTTTCTCGAAGGGGCGCTTAATTTCGAGGCTCCAAAGCAGGAAGGCTTCCTTGCTAATCTAGTGGCTCACGCGGGCATTGGCGGGCACTTCACCGCGCTTTACACCAAGGTGATTCAGACATGCCGCGAGCCATCCCTCTACTGACTGCACAACAATTACACCATGGACCCGAATATACCGCGGGTCAAGTTTCCTGCCGCTTTTGTCTTTTGCCTCATTGTGGGCATAAGAACTCTAATGATGCATGCACCAAATTTAGGGGATGGTTACATACCATCCGGAGCATGGTGAGATAATGAATGGCGGTCTGAGACATTACGCTTCCTCGAAATTTCCGATGCAGTAGCGACATGAGTGTCGCATCACTGTACGCTATTTGCCGGGAATTGAAAGATATTGAGAGTGCCCTTATACAGGCGAAAGCCGGCAGATAACCTGTATATCTTTGCCCGCAGCAGGAGGTTGTTAAAAACTTTACTTCTGATACTCAGCGACAGAAAAAACAACGCAATATTTTCTCAAAAGCACAGTAAAGAATAGGAAATCACATCATGCCAAGTGACAAGTATAAGCACTATATCTCTGACCTCGGAGCCGTACTAAAGCAAAAGGCGAGGGAGGCAAAAACGGCAACGGAAGCCGCTCAGGACGTAGGACAGGCTGATTACGAGCTCGGCACCCTTATGGCCTATCATGAAGTCATTTCACTGATGCAACAAGAAGCCGATTCTTTTGGGATCGATCGCGCAGTAGTTGGCTTAGACGATATAGACCCAGAGACAGACTTATTGTAATCCTGGGTCAATTGGATTCCTAACGACCGGCACCAGGCGTTTCCCCAAGATCATCAAGAATCCTGTTAACCGTATTGACCACCTCGTCGCTCGCTTTGAGTTTCTCCAACTCTTCCAGGCACGCCTTTCGGTAAGCTTGCAGCTGGGGTTTCGGAAAGGTGTCCCCGGCAGCTACCGGCGCTCCGCCAGCCTTGGGAAAGTGATCTCTTCGATTCGCGCGTTGATGACTATCGGCAGCAGCTCCCAAAAAATTGAGGCTGTCAGACAGCCAATCCTGATGTCGCTGGCACATGCTTTCCAGCTCTTCGATGGCTCTCCGCTCTTCCCCACCGCCCCCTTCATGACGCAGATTCGCACATTGGGTTTCGATATCGGCGCTGATGGCCAGCAGTCTTTTTAATCCGCTGGTCATCTGTTCATTACTGATCGATTTCGTGAAATCCACCATAGCGTTTGCTCCGGAAGCTGGCCCCTTTTTGCCGATCAATAGGCAGTATGCAACTCCACCCCGTCAAAACTGGCATAAGGCTACTGGTAAGTCACTGCAAGCACCAGACCAGAACGTAAAACCCTTTAGTTGCTGCGCGGTAAAGAAACTCGGGATTCCATTTGCGGTAATTCTTGCAGATGGCGTGTAAGTTCTCCTCGCTGTCAGGTTCACGCATGCGCCGCGGTCAGCGGTCAAAATACTCCAGAATGTTATCCACGACCCGCTGCCCCATGGCCAGCCGCGTCTCGATCGTGCCACTGGCGTAGTGAGGGGTCAGAACAACATTATCCAGCTCCAGCAGTGCGTCCGGCACGTTCGGTTCGTCTGCGAGAACATCAAGCCCGGCTGCCCGAATCCGGCCATCCTGCAAAGCGCGGATCAGTTCCGGCTGGTCGACGGTACTGCCGCGGCCAACGTTCACCAGAATGCCCTCTGGCCCAAGAGCGTCCAGCACCTCGGCGTTCACCATGTTTTCTGTTGCTGCGCCACCGGGAACGATGATAACCAGAAAGTCGCTCGCCTCAGCCAGTGACACCAATGAGTCATGGTAAGTATAGGGCATGTCAGGATTACGATTACGCTGATGGTAGGCAATCGGCATATCAAACGCGGCAGCTCGCTTGGCGACCGCACGGCCGATCTCGCCCAGGCCCAGGATGCCAAGGCGCTTGCCGGTCACTCGATTACCCAGTGGCAGGTCCCGAAGCCAACGGCCCGCACGAACGTTGCGCTCAGCCTGCATCAGTCGCCGGGATGCAGCCAGCATCAGGGCAATGGCGCCATCCGCCACGTCCTCGGTGAGCACTCCAGGCGTCGTCGCCACCCGGATTCCCCTCGCCTCGGCAATTTTTACATTCAACGCATCTGTCCCTACGCCCGAAGACGAGATAATTTCCAGATTCGGCAGCGCCTCCAGTAACGCTTCCGGGGCCCCCTGTGCCGCGTTCGTTAATAAACCCCGGATGGATTTACCCATCCGCTGGAGCACTTCATCAGCGTCATCGCGGCTCTCCGGCAGCGTATGAAGCCGAAAACGGTCTTCCAATTGGGGAACAACATTGGGGGGTAAACGCCCTGCTATCAGAAGATCAACTGCCATTATTACAACCCTTTTTTATTGGAAATTAGGGGCTTGTCGGGGCAAGCTCTGGCCTACTCTACCAACAAAAGTAAGGTTGCAGAAGCAACTTCCCCGGTAGATCCCGGCGGAAACGTCCGGCACTGCATTGGCGTCCACAGCAAGGCGCCACGCCGGAGTTACCGCTCCGGCGCTGCTTCCAGATAGTGCACGCTGAACAGCCCGTTGTCGTCAACCCAGACTCGCCGGCCGGCAAAGCCTGCACGGCGGGCAAGCTTTTGAAAGCCGGGCACGGAATATTTGTAGGAATTTTCCGTATGGATGGTCTCACCTTCACGGAACCGGATAGTGTGACCCTGGAACTTCAGTACCTGGGACACCCGGCTTTTCAGATGCATCTCGATCCGTGACTCCCGGGAATTGAAGAATGCCTGGTGGTTGAAGCGTTGGCGGTCAATATTCATGTCCAGTTCGCGACGAAAGCGGTCCAGCAGGTTGAGATTGAACTCGGCAGTAAGTCCGCTGGGATCATTGTAAGCTGCCTCCAGCGTTTTCTCGTTCTTGATCAGGTCCACGCCGATCAGCAAGCCACTGCCGGGTGGTAGCAGTTGGTGCAGTCCCTTCAGGAAAGCCTCCGCTTCGTCTGGCGTAAAGTTTCCTATGCTGGAGCCCGGAAAAAACCCTACCAGACGGTTCGGCTCCATGCCCTGGGGCAAGCTCAACGGCTGGGTAAAATCGGCACAACTGGCGTGGACTTCAAGCCAGGGATAATCCGCCGCTAACCGGCGCGTACTGTCCATCAGAAATTCCCGGGAGATATCGATACCGAGATAGCGGTCAACGGAAAGGCATTCCAGCAGTAGTCTGACCTTACGGCTGGCTCCGCTGCCGAATTCCACCAGCGTGGCACCGGGGCCGGCCAGGTTGGCTATCTCGGGCACCACACGCCGCAGGATCGCCTCTTCGGTACGGGTCGGATAGTACTCCGGAAGTTCACAGATTTTTTCGAAAAGCGCCGAACCCTTCTGGTCGTAAAAGAATTTCGGTGAGCAATACTTCGGAGTCGCGGTCAGTCCGGCCAGCACTTCTTCGGCTATGGTCGGTACGCAGTTTTCAGCTAACTGATTGTGGAACTGAACGGTTGCGGCGCTCATTGGCGAGCCTCCCTGGCAAGTCGGAATCCGGAAAAGGCCCAGCGGGCCGATGGGGGAAAGAAATTGCGATAGGTGGGGCGAATATGGCTGGCCGGTGTCGCGCAACACCCTCCCCTCAACACCATCTGTCCGGACATGAATTTGCCGTTGTACTCCCCAAGACTGCCCGATAAAGGCTCGAACCCGGGATACGGACGGTAGGCACTGCCCGTCCACTCCCAGACGTCGCCCAAAAGCTGCCCCGGCCGGCGTTTATCGAAATCGTGGCGGACCCGGGCGCCGACCGGCTGTAGATATCCACTGTCGAGGAAGTTGCCACTGCGGTTCGGTGAATGCCTGGCAGCATGCTCCCATTCAGCTTCAGTGGGCAGACGCGCGCCCGCCCAGCGGGCAAACGCATCCGCTTCATAGAAGCTGACATGGCAGACCGGCGCATCCGGATCCACCGGGCACCAGCCTCGCAAGGTGAAATGCCACCACTGACCTTCTTCCCGACGCCAGTAGAGCGGTGCATCCCAGCCTTCGTCATTGACCAGTTTCCACCCGTCTGACAACCAGAGTGCCGGGTCCAGGTAACCGCCCTGCTCTATAAAATGCAGGAACTCCTGATTGGTTACGGGCCGGGTAGCGAGCTCATAGGGTTCCAGGAACTGACGATGGGCCGGCTGCTCGTTATCGTAGGCGAAATCAGTAACACCCGGACTGACACCGACCGGTACCACGCCACCATCATAGCGATACCAACCCATGGCGATCGGATGCCGGGGCGGCGGCTCCTGTAAACGCTTGGTGTAGACTGGGCGCAGCGGGTTCTGGGCCAGAATATGTTTGATATCCATGACCAACAGCTCCTGATGCTGCTGCTCATGGTGAATGCCCAGGCACGTCCGCTCCGCAATGGCGCGGGTGTGCTGGTGCGGAGGATTGCCCAGCAACAGGCCCATGGCCTCATCCACGTAGTGCCGGTAACGATAGACCTCCGACACGGTAGGTCTGGACAGCACCCCCCGCTTGGGTCTGGGAAAAGGCTCACCATGGGTTTCGTAATAAGAGTTGAACAGATGATCAAAGCCGTCGTCGAGCGGCACGTACCCTCTCAGGTACGGTTTGAGCAGGAAAGTTTCAAAAAACCAGGTGACATGGGCCAGGTGCCACTTGGGCGGACTAACGTCGTCCATGCTCTGGATGACATAATCCTCGGTTTCCAAAGGACTGCACAGCCGTTCCGTAACCGCACGGACTTCCCGGAAAGGCTCCAGCCAGTCTTCCGGCGCGTTGGGTTCCTCCATGGGAACCGGGTACACTGGTTCTGCTTGTGCCATGGCTCGCTCTCTATTGGGGGTTGTTGAGCGTTATTTGAGTTCTGCCCCGTAGCCACTGGGTTGCTGACTAACGACCGGAGCTTATCCCTGCCTTTGGTTGGCCCACGCAATCAGGCCTCACTCTCTTCAGTAAAGGCTGGTACTCTGGACATGGTCAAGTTGCCAGTCGTCCATGTTTTCTTAAGCTGGTCCGATCAGAAAAATCCGTCCGGGGCTCTTTGACAAATCGCTAATAACCCCGGACGCTTGTAACAGTGTAGGATGCTTCAACAATCTTCGAATTTGACACCATTATTCTGTAATCCGGGAACGTCACACATGGCATACGCTCGAATTACCGGCACAGGCTCGTACCTGCCGGAAAAGATCCTGACAAACAAAGACATGGAAAGCATGGTAGAAACCACGGATCAGTGGATCAGAGAGCGTACGGGCATTTCCCAGCGTCACATAGCGGCACCGGATCAGAGCACCGTGGACCTTGCAGAATTCGCCTCCCGCCGTGCAGCAGAAGCTGCCGGCGTTGAGCTAAAAGATATTGATCTGATCGTTTTAGCCACCTCCACCCCGGACAAGATTTTCCCCAGCTCCGCCTGCATTCTTCAGGCCCGGCTGGGCATCCAGGGTTGCCCTGCTTTTGATATTCAGGCGGTGTGCAGTGGGTTTGTCTACGCGCTATCAGTGGCGGAAAAGTTCATTCGCACCGGAAGCTCGCGCAAAGCATTGGTTGTTGGTGCAGAAGTCTTTTCCCGCATCGTGAACTGGGAAGACCGCGGCACCTGCGTACTGTTCGGTGACGGCGCCGGAGCGGTTATTCTAGAGGCCGATGAAGAAACCGGCATTCTGTCGAGCCACCTCCATGCGGATGGTCAGTATGAAGAGCTGCTGCATGTGCCTTGCGGCATTGCCTCAAACTATGATCAGGTCAAGGCCGGTCAGGCGTTCATCGAGATGAAAGGCAATGAGGTCTTCAAGGTCGCCGTCAACACGCTGGGCAAGATCGTGGACGAGACGCTTTCAGCCAATAATATGCAGAAATCGGACGTGAATTGGCTGGTGCCCCATCAGGCCAATCTGCGCATTATAGCCGCCACCGCACGAAAGCTGGATATGCCCATGGAGCAGGTGGTGGTTACCGTAGACAAGCACGGAAACACCTCGGCGGCCTCGATACCACTGGCGCTAGACGTTGCGGTTCGGGATGGGCGTATCAAGCGTAATGAAGTCGTCCTGCTGGAGGCTTTTGGTGGCGGTTTCACCTGGGGGTCCGTGTTGCTGCGATACTGATGGGCCGGTACTCTGCCCACCGGACTCAGCGCAGACGGGTGTTCAGGGTATCCACCAGTGGAACCCAATCGGCGTCTTCTTCCCACTCTTCCTTTAAAAACCGCCGTTGGCCTTCATTCCAGAAGGGTGCTTCGGCAAGAAGTGTGCTTGCAGGCAGTGGCCGGTGTTCTGCAATAAACGCCTCAATGGCATCGTTATCGCTGGGCAAGCCGAGCTGATCAAAAAGATCAGAGAGGACATGAACCGGTTTTTCCATAACGACCTCCAGTCTGTGCAAGAGATTCGGGACTGTGTTCGTTCAGCAGTATAGACGCAGTTTTAGACCCGCTGTTGTGATGTAAAATTAATGGTTTTGAAAGAGTCTCTCACATGAAGTGGCGTTTGGACGGTTTTACTCTGCTGCTTTTAGGCGCCATTGTGATGGCAACGCTGCTCCCGGTACGGGGTGAAGCAGCCGAAGCGCTGTCATTTATCGGTACCCTTGCGGTTGCCCTGCTGTTTTTTCTTCACGGTGCTGCCCTGTCGCGGCAACAGATTGTTGATGGTGCCACTCACTGGCGCCTCCATATCGTGATCACCGCCCTCACCTTCGTGTTTTTCCCGTTGGTCGTCCTACCCATAAACGGCCTGAGCGGTATCGCGCCGCAATGGATGCCAGCCGATCTGGGGCTCGGCTTTCTGTACCTCGGGGTTTTGCCGTCAGCGGTGTCGTCGTCAATTGCGTATACCGCCATGGCCCGGGGCAATGTGCCAGCGGCCATCTGCAGTGCCGCGGCTTCCAACGTGTTTGGCATGATGTTGACGCCTTTTCTGCTGCTTTTACTGGTCAGTACAGCGGGCGCGGGCGACTTTTC
>CAZHAY010000022.1:0-17537 GCA_964530545.1 uncultured Marinobacter sp. | reverse complement strand
TGACGCCTTTTCTGCTGCTTTTACTGGTCAGTACAGCGGGCGCGGGCGACTTTTCGGTGCTGGAGGCACTGAGGGACATTGTGATTCAACTGCTGCTGCCGTTTGCGGTAGGCCATGCCATGCGCCCATGGCTTGGGGGCTTTCTTGCCCGGAACGAAAACCTTGCATCGCGTTATGATCAGTGCGTGATATGGCTCATCGTGTACTCAGCGTTCTCTCATTCGGTCGTCAGCGGCCTGTGGGAAAACTTGCCGTTTACTGCAGTTGGCCTGACGATTGTGCTGTGTTTTGTTCTGTTGGGGCTTTTTATGCTGGCCGCGCATCTGCTGGTGCGGCGTTTTGGCTTCAGTCTGGAAGATGAGGCTGCGGTTGTGTTCTGCGGTTCAAAGAAGAGTCTCGCCTCGGGACTGCCGATGGCTCAGGTGCTGTTTGCGGGTCACCCCGGGTTCGGCATGATCGTGCTGCCGATCATGTGCTACAACCAGGTTCAGATTATCGTCGGGGCCATGCTGGCGCAGCGTTACCGCCGCCTGATTGAGGCCGCTGCACAGCATGACCAGGGGCGCGCCAGCCGGACGAGCGCCTAGCCGCCGCCCCCGCCGGTCAGGGCGCCAAACAGGCTGGTCAGAACGATGATGCCCACAATCCAGCCAATCACGGCCGGCCAGAAGTTGGTCATCTGGGGACGTTCCGGCTCGTTGCCTTCCGCTTCTGCCCCAGGTGGAAAATTGACGCCCTGATACCGCCCGGCATCGTCAATGGCCGCACCGGCGGCGTCGGCCTGTTCCAGCGCGTCCGTCATTCCGTACCAACCGAACCAGTCGCCCAGAAAGCGAGCTACTGGTGCCGGTAAACTTCCCTCATCGGCCAGCGGACGAAGCATCGGCTCCAGCTCATCACCGATGGCGGCCCGAAGCCGATCCTGGTCGGCGGGAGGTTCCGTCAGAATGGCCCGCCAGATCGCAGCATCTTCCCGGCGCAGTCTGTCGTTCAGCATGGCGCGAACCTGGATAACCACTTCTCGCACAATCTGCTGCTCTTCCGCAGACAGGGGAGTGTTCGGGGCTTCTGCCGGCTCATCAAGCGCGTCTTCGGTCACCTGTTGCTGCTGCCGGGGCGCTTCCTGGACTGGCGCTGATCCGATCTCATGGCCGGCCTCAGCCATGGCGGCACGGTATGCGTCCTCGAGGTGCCGGGCCTCGTCGCCCTCCGCGAACTTGCTTTGCTGCTCAAAGGCGTTGCGGATCCGGGCGGTATCCCGGGTCGGCTCAATACCAAGTGTTTCCCAACAATTCATCAATCTTTCGCCCCGTCTGATCAAATTCGCAGACCTGCTGACCAGCTGGGGTCAGCAATCTGTGCACCATTATACAGATATGGCGGATGCGAGTCGGATTTCGCCGGCTGGCCTACCTGTTCCTTACGGGATATGACGTATGCCGGTTCCACTCGCGGCTCAGGCAACCGGCGTGCGCATGGTGACGAACTCTTCCGCGGATGTCGGGTGAATGCCAAGGGTGCTGTCAAAGTCTGCCTTGGTGGCACCGCATTTCAGGGCGACACCAAGGCCCTGAATGATTTCTCCAGCGTCTGCGCCAGCCATGTGGGCGCCGAGAACCCGGTCGTTGTCGCCATCCACCACCAGCTTCATCAGGCAGCGTTCATCCCGTCCACTAAGGGTATGTTTCATTGGCCGGAAGTCAGAACGGTAGATCACCACCCGGTGGCCAGCCTCTTTGGCTTCAGCTTCGGTCAGTCCGACAGTGCCGATATTGGGCTGGCAAAACACCGCGGTGGGAATGTTCCGATAGTCCATTTCACCCGCTCCGTCGCCAAACAGACGGCGGGACAGGACCATGGCCTGGGCCAGTGCTACGGGAGTCAGCTGCGGTGTGCCAATCACATCACCAAGTGCGGTGATGGAGGGCACGGCGGTCTGGAAATACTCGTCCACCTGAATATGGCCCTGATTGGTAAACTCCACACCAAGGGCGTCCAGGCCAAGACCATCGGTCAGGGCACGCCGGCCTGTTGCCGCCATAACCAGGCCCGTTTCGAGAATGCTGCCGTCCGTCAGGGTCACGGCATAACCGCTGCCAGACTCTTCCACGGCGGTAATATTGGTATTGAAGCGGAGCCTGATGCCTTTTTTTTCCATCTCCGTGACCAGAAAACGACGAATATCATCATCGAAACCACGGAGGAACAGTTCACCCCGGTAGATCAGCGTTGTGTCGACGCCCAGGCCGGAAAGTATGCCGGCAAATTCAACCGCAATGTAACCCCCGCCCCAGACCACGGCTTCCCGGGGCAGTTGTGGCAGGTAGAACATCTCGTTGGAGGACAGAATAAGATCACGACCCGGCACGTCCGGAATGGAAGGCCAGCTGCCGGTTGCGATGGTGATGTGGTTTGCCGTCAGTTCCCGCTTGCCTATTGCGATGGTGTTGGGGCCCCGAAGGGTTGCGGTACCATTGATGACCGTGACTCCGGCCCCTTCCAGCAGCTGTCCGTAGATGCCGTTCAATCGCTCGATTTCGGCATTCTTGTTGGCAACCAGAGTGGGCCAGTCAAAACTGACTTCCGACTGGGGAACCTTCCAGCCATACCCCGCCGCGTCTGCCAGCTCATCGGCCACCTGAGCGCCGTAGACAAACAGTTTTTTGGGAACGCAGCCCACGTTGACGCAGGTACCGCCCAGATACCGGGCTTCGACAACGGCTACCCGCGCACCCCTTTGCGCAGACTGTCGGGCGAGACGAACACCGCCGGAGCCGGCACCAATAATAATCAGATCGTAATCCCGGGATTCAGACACATGGACTCCTGTTCAGCTTGGTAAGTCAGACGGGGGCGGTGGCCGCAGAAGCCGGCCCGATGTCAGGAGGCTTGCGTACGGGTTCGCGCCGGCGCCGTATCCGGTGCCCTGAACAATACGAAGTCTTCGTACTCCCCTAACCTGACGGTGCCCAGACTGCGGAAACCTTCCGATTCGTAGAATGGCAGATAGCGGCTATTGCCAGTGTCCAGCACCAGTCCGGAGCCCTGCGGATTCTGCGAACACCGTGCCTCCACCGCCGACAGTAACCGGCGGCCGTAGCCCCGGTTCTGATATTTGGGATGAACCCCCATCAGGGGGAGCTGGTAAGTTCCTTCGACCGGCAACATGCTACGGATTTTCTCATGATAATCCAGGTAACGCCTGGTCGAGGCAAATCCTGCGGTCATGATCATGCGCAATCGCCAACTGAACTGTTCCGTCAGGTTGAGGCGCAGTTGGGGCTCACCAATAAACGCTACGGCGACCAGGGTATCATCAGCCATTACTCCGATGGCGTCCTGATCCAGCTCAAAATAAAGACTGAGCAGCTCGCGAATAGTAGCCCGGACCCGCTTGTCGTAGCCGGGTCGGCGATGGTCAAACAGATACTGAAAGGTAGGTTCGTGCCGGTACGCCTGGTAGAGAATGGACTTGGCCTCACTGAGCGCAGTTTCATCAAGCTGCACAATGGAGAGCTTGCGGGCAATCTTGTTGTGGTTGTCTGCCGTTGCCGTGCCGTCTGCCATTAAAATGGTCCCCTTCGGTCAGCGTTAAACCCTTAAAGCCGTCTGATTCTGTTACTTTCCCTGATCAGTCGTTAAATTGCCAGCGTCAGGCGCACGGACACAACCCCCGGCGCGCCCCGACGGTCCATTGCCGCCTGGTCAATCACTATGCCATGTTCGCTATTGAGGCTTTCCAGCCACTGCGCCACCTGGCCAAAAGGTACATCTTCCAGCCAGACCCTGATTGCACTGTTGCCGCTGGGCTCAAAGCGTTGCAAATTCAGACCCGCTTCCCGGGCAGTTCCGGTGACGGTGGCCATCAGCTCCCGTTCGTTGGCAGGCTGGTTGGCAGCCCTCGCGCCTGTGGTAGCACCACCGCCCAGATTCCGTATGGCTTCGCGGTTCTGTTGCATCCACGCCAGCAGCTCGGTCGCATGGTCCCGGGCGTTGGCCGCGTCTGTGTGATACGTGTGCACCGGCCGCCAGATGGCAAAGTACATAAGGCCAAGCACTCCCGCCAGAATCATCAGCTTCAGTGCCTGCTGGTCCCGCTTTGGCAAATGGTCATAGCGGGCAATCAGACGGGTTACGGATGGGTTTTCCCTAAGCTTCCTGATCACGGTTAGCCTCCTGATACCGTTAGACGGGCGCGGGTACCGTCAGAGTCGTTGACCACGGAGCCGATATTGGCTTCCAGGCCCTGGCCGGTGATGCCTGAGCGCAGGGCATTGAGACGTTCGTAGCTGTCGGCGCGCACGTCAACCACCAGTTCACCCCGGGAGCTGGTGTAGTTCACCGAATTGAAGACCACTGCCTGGTTGCCCTGTAACTGACTGTACTGATGGCCTGTGTACTTCATCAGTGGCAGGAACCCGGCATCTCCGCCCTGCTGGCTGGCTACCCGAAGCTGGCCCTCGATTACCCGGCGGACATTTCGCGGCGTGGCCCGTCGATCTTCGGGAAACGCCTGACGATAGACGGCCATGGCCTGCTCTTCCAGTGCATTGGCCTGCTGCTGATGGTAGTAGCCCATGCCCAGATGGGTTCCGATCGCCAGCACAAACCACACGGCCGCAACGGCGATTGCCGGACGCCATGCGCGAAGAGCACCACCTTCCCGTTGCTGCGGCGCATAGTTGCCCTGACAGAGATTGATGGGTTCTGTTACGCGGTGGTAGTGGGAGCTTGCCAACAGCTCAACCATCGCGCCTTCCATGGGCTCCCGGTGCACACTGAGCCTTGGGTTAGCGACCATCGCTGACACAGCAGCTTCGTTGGCGGAGAAGGCGCCACCTGTACCGTAAATCACAATCTGGATTTCCGCCGCCACCTCATCTTCGGTGGGAATGGCGAGGGTCTGGGCGAACACGCCGAGGTTCTCGGCCTTCATGGTCATCCACTCGCCCCGCCTGGAAGCCAGCAGTGCGATGCGCTCACCCAGACAGATTGCCCAGTCATGATCTCTTAGCGGAACCAGAGCAGCGTCCGGAAAGATGGCCTCGAGCTCCGCCCCTTCCCAGTCCAGAAACGTTTCCCGCCAGAGCGCCATTCGCTGGTGGTCAATGGCAGCAACCCGGTAACCGTCTCCGCCCACATTGCCCAGTGCCAGGTGGACGGTATCAACATCCTGCGCCAGTTGTTCTTCAACAGCGAACGGCAGTGCCTGGCGTATGTAGCGCGCCTGTTTCGCCGGAATATCCGCAAAGCAGAACAATGCTTCATCGCCGGGAATCAGCGCAATCAGGCGTACGCCTTCGAGGGAGTTCCGGCCAAGTGCGTCCTCGATGCTCTCACGGGTTTCCTGCTCACCGCTGGCCTGCAACTCTCCGCTGGCGTCGAGCAGAACCCAGTCCAGTTGCAGCTCGCCGCCGGAAGGATCTGCATCGCCGGAGACCGGCCTTACATACAGGTGATATGACATGGCATTCGTCCTTGTTCTATTCCTCGGAAACCCCGTAGGCTTCCTTGGTGATTCTGTGCTTCTGCCCGGTATCCCGGCGTACCACCAACAGCTCACCTTCGCTGCTGCGATACAAAGTGCTGACGAGGTTCGTCACCCGGTCGTTCCAGGTGATCCGGGAAACCACCTCAAAAAATTCCGATCGTATCTTGAGACCCTGTGGCCTGAGACCAAGCCCTGCAAACTCCGGCAGGGCCGTAAAGTCACCCGTGGTCAGAAACCGCTGCTCTTTTCTCCGCTCTGCCACCGCATTGGCCTGCTGGTCCGTAATCTGCTGGTGAAGTGAACGGATAACCGGCACTGACGCCATGTTAACATTGATACCCGTGCCGGAAACCGGAAGCGCCGCAACATATGGACGCATGAGCTGATAGGCTTCTTCCGTCATACCCTCGATCAGCCGTAATTCGGTGACGCTGACAAACGGCTGGTTGGCGGCACGGTACGGCGGGTCCTTCATCAGGTATTGCCCGTCTTCAGCGCCGTAGGCCGAAACCGGTTCTTCATCCGGATCGATCCAGTCCACCAGGGCATCCACATGCACGTCGGTGATGCCCAGTACCATCAGCAGCCGCATCAGGCGTTCCCGGGTCACCTGATCCACGGCGCCGGTCGGGCCCACCAGGTCGTTAAGATTGATGCGTCCGGACAGGTCATCCAGCTGCACCTCTGCCACTCCACCGTCGTCCAGTGGCAGAACCGCCGCGTAACGCCACCAGGCCTCGTCGGGACTGTCCACCAGCTCGTTATTCTCACGATCGGTTTTCAGGTCCTGGAACAGTACCTGTTTGGCAAAGGCCTCGGTGCCCAGCGCGACGTTGTAACCCTGGGTCTGGGCGAGAAAGTGCCCGGCCCGGAAAACACGAACGCTCTGCTGTTTAATCATGCCTGCAGCCATCAGAACGACCAGTGCCATGGAGAGTAGCACCATAATCAGTGCCATACCGCGCTGACCAGGGAACCTGAAGGACGGCTTGCTAACCATTCCGGAAGTCGTCACGAGTCGCCTCCCCCATCGCCCGGCGGCGCCAGTCCAGATCCTGAGTCCGATCCGCTATCGTCGTCATCATCCTCATCGTCCGATTCATCATCTTCCCCATCGGCGCCCTGGTTAATGGCCGTCTGGACTGAGGAAGCATCAAACTCCGGCATCAGGAACAGCCGTTTGAGTTCGCCGAAACGTTCGTGCTCAAGAGTTACCTCCACGGCCAGCGGAAGCGGAATGATCGGGGCGCCGGGGCCACTGGGAATGCCCTGATTCGGTGGCGGCCAATCGTCCTGCCAGTCCCGGTTCCGGTCCAGGAACCTGACAGAGAAGTCGACGACACGGGCGAGCAGCAGGTGATCCCGGCTTTCATCTTCCTGAGGCTGATCCACCATGATCCAGTATCGACGGCGCACTTCGTCGCCGGTGAACTCCCAGGCGCTACGCTGCAATTCACTGCGCTGCTTGCCCAGCGGGTTGCGCCAACCCTGGTGCGTCACCTGAAACACAAAGGTCTCACCGACGGTAGTCAGGGCTGGCTGATAATCGCCGTAGATGTCGCGAACCGGCCGGCTGACGATCTGGCGCAGGTCCCGCTCAAGCATAAGAAAGGTTTGCTGAAGGTCCTTGAACTCGTCGGATACCTGATCCACCCGGTCCCGGGCAGTGACGACGCTGGACATCACCTGCCAGACGCCCAGCCCGATGACCGCCGTGATGGAGACGGCAATCAGTACCTCCATTAAGGTGAAGCCGGCGCTACGGTATCTGCCGGGGCCTTGCATCGGACGAGGTACTGACATCACAGAGACTGCTCCGGGTTGCGGAGAAAACCGGAGAGGGTTTGCAGTTGCACCGGATCGCCCCGGTCGCGGTAGGCCTCAACCCGGACTTCCACCCGTCGCATGCTGTCTTCATCGGTGTCGGAAATTACGGTGACCACTCGCCATTCCCGGCCTGCGTATTCCAGGTCCGTAGTGTTCTCGGAAACCGAAGGGAAGTTTTCCTCAAGCCGGATCTCGTTCATGCGGTTACCGGCAATCCAGGAAGCCAGGGTCAGGTCCCGCACCCGCTCGAAACTGCCCAGGTACTGGCTGCCGACCTGAGAGGCCGCCGTGGCGATCAACCCGAACACCATCAAGGCAACCAGCACCTCGATGAGCGTGAAACCCTGCTGTCGCATCAGAAATCGTCCGTGTCCGATGGGGTTCTTAACTCGATATTGTCCAGGCCATCGGCTACCAGCAGATAGCGTTGATCCGGCGAGCCAACGGCCAGGAACTCCAGCTCAAAAGGCGTGATCTCACCGCTGGAATAGAAGACCACGTCCGGGCGTAAACGCCCTTCCTCATCCTGGTCATCCGAGTCATCCCGCTGTGCCAGACGCGGGATGTCCTCTTCGCTGAACAGGGTCACGCTCATCCACTCGGGGAACCCCCGCCCCTGAAACAGACGTTCGCTCTCGCTGCGCCATTTCTGCTCCAGTTCGTCATAGACCAAAAAGCGATAACCCTGCTCATCAATGACGAGGCCCAGTTCTTCATTATTCAGAATGGCCTGCTCCGATGCCGTCTGCATCAGAACATACAGCTCGCGTATCTGACTGTTCATCTCCCGAAGCTCGCGGCCACCGCCAAGATTGACAATGGCCAGCGACGCCAGCAGCCCCACCAGCACCATTACGACCAGGATCTCGATCATGGTAAAGCCCGCCTGGCGGCGGCGCTGACATGGGGTCGGCACTTGGGGATTACTCCAGGTCGTGGACGCTGATATCGGCAGCGTCACCTTCGCCGCCCTCCTGGCCATCGGAGCCTAGTGAGTAGAGATCATAGGCGCCCTGGCTACCGGGGCTCTGGTACTCGTAGGGTCTGCCCCAGGGGTCTTCCGGTACACTCTTGAGGTAGCCGTCAGGGTTCCAGTTCCGCGGCTCCGGCGAGCCGGTTGGGCGGTTCACCAGGGCTTCCAGGCCCTGCTGGGTGCTGGGATAGTGACTGTTGTCAAGCCGATACAGATCCAGGGCATTGGCGATGTTGCTCATCTGGGTCTTGGCAATGGTGACCTTGGCCTGGTCACTACGGCCCATGATATTGGGGGCGACTACCGCCACCAGCAGGCCCAGGATGACCATAACCACCATGATTTCGATGAGGGTGAACCCTCGCTGGTTGCGTTGTTTCATTCTCTTGCTCTCTTTCACTTGGGTTTCAGGTTATTTCGCAGTATCAGGCCGATTTATGACCCTTATTGTTGTTCCGTTCTGGTTCGCCAGTGCCCGTGCAGACGCTTAACCCACCAGATTACTCATATTCAGAATCGGCAGCATGATAGCCAGCACGATAATCAGGACAACTACCCCCATCACCAGCAGCATCAGAGGCTCAAAAAGCCCGACCATGGCAGCGATTTTTGACTGCAGGGTGTTTTCCTGCATGCGGGCAGTACGCTCCAGCATGCTGTCCAGCTCACCACTGGCCTCGCCGGAGGCGATCATATGGAGCATCATCGGAGGGAAATAACCGGTCTGTTCCAGGGCCTTGTTGAGACTGCCGCCTTCTGACACGGTTTGTGCTGCGTCCCGGAGCCGGCCCCGCAGATGGTCGTTACCGAGCACTTCCCCGGCAATGCGCATGGCCTCTACCAGGGGCACGCCACTGGTGGTGAGGATACTGAGTGTGCTGGCATAGCGGGCGGTATTCACGCCCCGCACCATACCTTTGGCCAGCGGCAGATCCAGCAGCGCCTTATGAAACCTGCGCCGGTTCCCTTCTGTGCGCAGTGAGATCTTGAAAGCGATGCCCCCAAGCACCAGCGCCAGCAATAAAAAGACGCCGTAACTGGATAGAAAATCCGAGGCTGAGAGCATCGCCTGGGTGAGACCCGGCAACTCCTGACCCTGTTTGACAAACACTTCGATAATATCCGGCACCACGTATGTGAGCAGAAACACCACAATCGCGATGGCGACGAAGGTCAGAATGATCGGATAGATGGCCGCCAACTGGATTTTCTGGCGGGCTTCCTGACGGGCTTCCGTGTAATCGGCCAGACGGTTAAGTACCAGGTCCAGGTGCCCAGCATGCTCACCAGCGGCGACGGTGGAACGGTAAAGTCGCGGGAAAGCACGGGGAAACTCACCGAGACTGTCCGCCAGGGTATACCCTTCCATGACCTTGGCACGGATCGCGATCAGCATGCCTTTCATGGCGGGTTTCTCGGACTGTTGCGCCGTCGCTGACAGCGCCTGCTCGATGGGAATGCCCGACTGAATCAGGGTTGAGAGCTGACGGGTTATCAGCGCCAGATCAGACGCACTCAGGCTGCCCCGGCGGCTGAAGGACGCACCCTTGGACTGTTTCTCCGCCGCTGGCTCGACGGCCAGCGGGGCCATGCCCTTATCCCGTAATTGCTGGCGAACGGCCCGGGCGCTGTCCGCCTCGATGACACCACTGGTCTGTCTGCCGCGCTGGTCCAGCGCCTTGTAGTCAAAGGCTGGCATCAGCGGCTCCGATGAGTCACACGAAGGACTTCTTCAACCGTGGTTACTCCACCCAGGATCTTCAGGACCCCGTCGGCGTGGATGCTCGGCCCCGCTTCCCGGGCGACTTTCTCAAGATCCAGTTCACCGGCCCGTTTATGAATCATGGCACTCATGGCGTCTGTAATTTCGACCACCTCGTAAATACCAATCCGGCCCCGGTAACCGAGCCCGTTACACTTTTCGCAGCCTGTTGCCTTGAAAATGGTTGGTGGGTTAGTCGGGTCCGCCTGCAGGAACTCGCACTGTTCCGGTGACGGCTCATAAGGCTCGCGACATTCCTGGCAGAGTACCCGGACCAGCCGCTGGGCCACCAGCCCCACCAGACTTGAGGAAATAAGGAAGGGTTCAATCCCCATATCCATCAGGCGGGTGATAGCGCCCACCGCCGTATTGGTATGCAGCGTGGACAGAACAAGGTGACCGGTCAGACTCGCCTGTATGGCGATCTCTGCCGTTTCCAGGTCCCGGATCTCACCGATCATTACCACGTCAGGGTCCTGGCGCAGAATGGCCCGCAGGCCCCGGGCAAAGGTCATATCGACCTTGGTGTTCACCTGGGTCTGGCCAATGCCCGGCAGGTTGTACTCGATGGGGTCTTCGACGGTCAGGATATTACGACTGCGATCGTTTATTTCCTGAAGCCCGGCGTAAAGCGTGGTGGACTTACCGGAACCCGTCGGACCGGTAACCAGCAGGATGCCGTAGGGCCGCTTGACCATTTTTCGCAGCAGCTCCAGGTCGATGCCTTTCATGCCAAGGGATTCAAGCCGGATATTACCCGCCTGCTTGTCCAGCAGACGTAGTACAACGCGCTCACCGCTGGCGGACGGCATGGTCGAGACCCGGATATCGACTTCCCGGCCCGCGACCCGCAGCGCGATACGGCCATCCTGCGGCACCCGCTTCTCAGCGATATCCATTTTGGCCATAACCTTGATCCGTGAGACCAGCAGAGGCGCCAATGCCCGTTTTGGCTGTACCACTTCCCGCAGAACACCGTCGACCCGGAAACGCACCACCAGACGCTTTTCATAGGTTTCGATATGAACGTCTGACGCACCAGATTTGACGGCTTCGGTAAGAATCGCGTTGATCAGCCGGATAATGGGGGCGTCGTCCTCCTGCTCAAGCAGGTCTTCGGTTTCCGGCACGGAATCGGCCAGTGACGCCAGATCCATATCATCGCCGATGCCTTCGACCATCTGCATGGCCTCGGCTGAGTCGTTCTGATAGGCATTATTCAGTGCCTCATCAAACGCTCCCGGCTCAATCGACTGGAATGATGCACGTCCGCCGCTGATGCGATTGGCTTCCGCAAGCGCACTGTGGGGTGCGCCCGGGCGCACGAAAATTACTGGCTCTCCCGCCCCGTTGCGGGTCAGGATAACGCCGTTACGTTTGGCGAACGTAAAAGGAAGACGTCCCAGCGGAGCATCCTGCGGCTGGATTTGCGTTTCAGTAGTCAAGGCTGTCCCCGTATCGCGTTCAGAACTGACCTCAGGGGCATGTGAGCTACCTCCCTGAGCACCGTTCCACTTATTATTCCCTGTAGGTGTGAAGGCTACCACAGGTTTTGGCGCCCCCTGAATAACTCAATACACTATAATCGGCAACAGGATGTTACATTGTGATGGGTGTTCAGGACCTTGGAAATAGTCGGCCGAAAGTGGCTGGTTGGGCCTGCCTCACAGGGTAAACGTCTCCATGCAAGAGGTTTTCAGGATGAACCATCGTAACGCAGGCGTCCGGGCGACACCGGCCCAGAGTCAACCAGCGGGCCTTTCAGCCCTGCGATACGGTCAAGCACGTTGAAATAAGGATAGCCATGTCTGCACTTAACGCCAGACTTCCGATGATTACTGCCCTGTTGCTCGCTGTCGCCATGGTTGCTGCACTGGCCTGGCAGGGTTACCGGTTTTACGAGCACGAGCAGGCGCTCAGGACCCAGCCTGCCGTGCAGTCCGCAGCGCCGGCAACCCCGCAGCGGGAACGGCTCCAGGTCTCTCTGGCCAGCATAGAAATGTTTGGCCGCGCCGACCCTGCGACCCTTGCTGACGGCCAGAATATGGAAGATCTGCCGGAAACCAACCTCCGGCTTTTCCTCCGCGGCGTGCTGGCCGGAACCGACGAACAGCCGGGCAGCGCCCTGATCGAGGATGACAGAAACCGTACCGAGGTCTATATCATTGGTAACGAATTACCAGGAAATGCCCGGTTACGCTCCGTCCATACCAATCGGATTATCATTGAGCGCGGCGGCAAACTGGAAAACCTGTATTTCCCGGAAACCGATGATTCCCGGGGTATGGAACTGGCCGCAATCGATAACAGCACCCCAGCGTCCGGAGGCGAAACCGACGGCGGGGACGCCAGTCAGTCCCGGGGCATGGCAACGCCACAGGCCACCGACGAGCGACGCCAGCAGATTCGCCAACGGCTGGAAGAGCTTCGTCAACGGCTGAAGGACCAATGACGATGAGGTAGCTTCATGGCAATCACGCGGCAGGCGGCCAGACGCAGTTCCCTGCTCCTGGCCATCATGTTTGCCGCTATTGCCGCTGCCTTTGAGCTGGGCCCTGAACTACTTCAGTACGTCCAACAGGAATACGGCCTGGATGCCCGGGCCCGCCTGGAAAACTGGGAACGGGTTCATGCGCTTGCCGAGCCAGCTCCTGTTCGCCGCCAGATTCGCCTGGTCAATTCCTTCTTTAATCGCGTCCCCTTCGTCAGCGACCTCCAGCACTGGAACCAGGACGACTACTGGGCGACCCCCGTAGAGATGCTGGCCACCAACGGAGCGGATTGCGAAGACTACTCCATTGCCAAGTATCTGACCTTACGGTCCCTCGGCATTCCCGACAGCCAGCTCCGTATCGTTTATGTTAAAGCGCTGGAGCTGAACCAGGCCCATATGGTGGTGGCCTGGTACCCCACCCCTGATGCCGATCCCTACGTGCTCGACAACCTAATCAACGAAATCCTCCCTGCGTCACGACGGCCCGACCTGGAGCCCGTGTACAGTTTCAATGGTGAAGGCCTGTGGCGCATCCGCGGCAGCCGCAGCCAGCGCTCAGGTGATGCAGAGCAGCTCAGCCACTGGCGATCCCTACAGGAACGCCTTGTGGATCAGCTGAAATAACCTGAGCTCTTGCAGGCAGCCAATGTTTGGCTTACGTTAACGTAAACTGAAACAAGAATAATGCCTATGTCCAAGCACTACACCATCAGCGACCTGGCACGGGAATTCGACGTAACCACCCGCACCATCCGCTATTACGAAGAATCGGGCATGCTCACGCCAGCCCGGGACGGCCAGACTCGACTGTTCAATGATGCCGATCGTGTAAAGCTCAAGCTTATCCTGCGGGGCAAACGGCTGGGCTTTAGCCTGGCGGAATCCCGGGAACTGATCGATATGTACGATCCCGAGTCGGACAACCGGCACCAGATCAATGCGTTGCTTCAAAAGATCCAGAAACGACGTGAACAGCTTCAGGCTCAGCTCCATGACATTCGTCTGATGCAGGAGGAGCTGGACGAGGCCGAGGCCAAATGCCTTGAAGCACTGGCGGAGTGTGCCCCCTGACCCGCCCCGCGGCCTGAAGAAGAATCCATAACAACAACCCCCATTTAGCAAGAAGAGGCACAAGAACAATGCGCCAATACACCACCCTCAACTTCAACCACGGAGAGACCCTGGACACCCTCCGGGATCAGGTTGAGCGTTTCACCCGTAATGAAATCGCGCCCATCGCTGAAAAGACCGACCGGGATAATGCCTTTCCCAACGAGCTCTGGCCCAGGCTGGGCGCCATGGGATTGCTGGGCATGACCGTCAGTGAAGAGTACGGCGGCTCCGACATGGGCTATCTCGCTCACGTCATTGCCATGGAAGAGATCAGCCGTGCCAGTGCCAGCGTCGGACTAAGCTATGGCGCCCATTCAAACCTGTGTGTGAACCAGATTCACCGCAACGGCACCGAAGCCCAGAAGCAGAAGTACCTGCCCGGGCTGGTCAGCGGTGAGCAGATCGGCGCCCTCGCCATGAGCGAACCCAACGCCGGCTCCGATGTGGTCTGCATGAAACTCCGCGCTGACAACAAGGGCGACCGGTACGTTCTGAATGGCAGCAAGATGTGGATCACCAACGGCCCGGACGCCCATACCTATGTGATCTATGCGAAAACGGATCCCCGGGGTGGCGCCAGAGGCATCACGGCTTTTCTGGTGGAGCGGGACTGGAAAGGCTTCAGCCGCGGGCCCAAGCTCGACAAGCTGGGCATGCGCGGTTCGAACACCTGCGAACTGATCTTTGAGGATGTCGAGGTACCGGAAGAGAATGTTCTCGGCAAGGAGAACGAAGGGGTAAAGGTGCTCATGTCCGGGCTCGATTACGAACGGGTGGTATTGTCCGGCGGCCCCACCGGCATCATGCAGGCCTGCCTGGATGTGGTTGTACCCTACGTTCATGAGCGTAAGCAGTTTGATCAGCCCATCGGTGAATTCCAGCTGATCCAGGGCAAGCTGGCCGATATGTACACCGAGCTGGCAGCCAGCCGCGCCTATCTCTACGCCGTTGCGCAAGCCTGTGACCGTGGCGAAACCACCCGCAAGGACGCGGCCGGGGTCATTCTGTATACCTCGGAGCGCGCCACCAAAATGGCACTGGAAGCGATCCAGATTCTCGGCGGCAACGGCTATATCAACGATTACCCAACCGGACGCCTGTTGCGGGACGCCAAGCTCTACGAGATCGGCGCCGGCACCCAGGAAGTGCGCCGCATGCTGATCGGTCGTGAACTGTTCCGCGAGTCCAACTGAGGTCACCATGGCGATACTTCATAGCACCATAAACACCCAGTCCGACGAGTTCCAGCAACGAAAGGAAGTAATGGAAGCGCTGGTCAGCGACCTGTCGGACAGGCTTGAGCGTGCGGCCGAAGGGGGTGGCAAAGAGATTCAGGAACGGCACCGCAGCCGCAACAAGTTACTGCCCCGGGAACGTATCAACCGACTGCTGGACCCTGGATCACCCTTTCTGGAAATCGCACCACTGGCCGCCGATGGCGTGTATGACGATGATGTACCATCCGCCGGCATTATTGCCGGTATCGGCCGCGTACAGGGCGTGGAATGCCTGATTGTAGCCAACGACTCCACGGTCAAGGGCGGCACCTACTATCCGCTGACCGTTAAGAAACATATTCGGGCCCTGACCGTCGCCGAGGAAAACCACCTGCCCTGCATCTATCTGGTGGACTCCGGCGGCGCCAACCTCTCCCAGCAGGACGAGGTTTTCCCGGACGCCGAGCATTTCGGCCATATTTTCTACCGGCAGGCAAACATGTCGGCCAAGGGTATTCCCCAGATTGCCGTTGTGCTTGGGCTTTGCACCGCCGGTGGCGCATACGTGCCGGCCATGGCCGATGAAAGCATTATGGTGAAGGGGCAAAGCTCCATCTTCCTGGCCGGGCCGCCGCTGGTGAGAGCCGCCACCGGTGAAACTGTCTCTGCGGAAGAACTGGGCGGCGCCGATGTGCACTGCAATATTTCCGGAGTGGCTGATCACCTGACCCATACCGAAGAGGAAGCCCTGGAGCGGGCCCGCCGCTGCGTTGCCAACCTGAATCACCGCAGGAAAAACCAGCTCACCACCCAACCTGTTCGTGATCCCCTGTATCACCCCAGGGAACTTCATGGCGTGGTACCGGCGGATCTTCGGACGCCCTACGACGTACGGGAAGTCATCGCGCGGCTGGTCGATGGCTCCGAGTTCGACGAATTCAAAGCAGGCTATGGGGCTACTCTGGTGTGCGGATTCGCGCACCTCTATGGTCACCCGGTGGGCATCGTTGCCAATAACGGCATCCTCTTTTCCGAGTCCGCCTTGAAGGGCGCACACTTCATCGAACTGTGCAGTCAGCGCGGCATCCCATTGATATTCCTCCAGAACATCACTGGTTTCATGGTGGGAAAACAGGCGGAACACGGTGGCATCGCCAAGAATGGCGCCAAGATGGTGACAGCGGTGGCCTGCGCCCGGGTGCCAAAGTTTACTGTCATCATTGGCGGTAGTTTTGGCGCAGGCAACTACGGTATGTGCGGTCGCGCCTACAACCCGCGCTTTCTATGGATGTGGCCAAACGCCCGCATTGCCGTGATGGGCGGCGAACAGGCGGCCGGAGTACTGGCAGATGTCCGTCGCACCGGGCTGGAGCGTAAAGGCCAGAGCTGGAGTACAGAAGAAGAGCAGGCTTTCAAGCAGCCGTTTATTGACCAGTTCGAAAAGCAGTCAAACCCCTACTATGCCTCAGCACGCCTGTGGGACGACGGCATTATCGACCCGGCGGACACCCGCGATGTACTGGGCCTGGCACTCACTGCCTCTCTTAATGCACCGGCGGAAGACACCCGCTTCGGTGTGTTCCGGATGTAAGGACATCATCATGACTGAACCTACTGTTATCAGCATGACCGACGAACGGGGCGTCACCCGGATTACCCTGAACCGCCCCGAGAAACGGAACGCCTTTGACGATCAGGTCATTGCCGAACTTACCGATGCCATCCTTAAGGCCGGCGCGAACCCGGACTGCCGCGTTTTGGTACTGGCCGGCGCCGGCAAGCACTTTTCGGCCGGTGCTGACCTGGGCTATATGAAACGAACCGCTCAACTGACACAGGAACAAAACGTAGGGGATGCCCGCCGTCTTGCCGGGCTGATGCAGGCGTTGGACCGTCTTGATCGCCCTACCCTCTGCCTGGTCCAGGGTGCGGCCTACGGTGGTGCCCTGGGACTGATCTGTGCGTCCGATATTGCTATTGGCACCCGGAACAGCCAGTACTGCCTGAGTGAAGCCCGGCTTGGCATCACGCCGGCGGCCATTGGCCCTTATGTGGTCAGAACCCTGGGACAACGACAGGCCCGTCGGTATTTCCAGACATCAGAAGTGATCCGGGCCGACCGGGCATTGCAGCTTGGGCTGATCCACGAGTGCGTGGACGAGACTGAACTCGAAAACAAGGCCGGGGAAATCATCACTGCCCTGCTCCGCAATGGCCCGATCGCCATGGCGGCCGGCAAGGAGCTGGTTGCTGAAGTTTCCGGCGGCGCGATTTCAGAGGAAGTGATTCAATACACCGCCGAGCTGATCGCTCGCCTGCGGACCGGGGCTGAAGGCCAGGAAGGACTGGCGGCTTTCTTTGATAAACGTACTCCTGACTGGGCGATCACCTCATGAGCGACACAATCACGTCTGTACTGGTGGCCAACCGGGGCGAGATCGCCCGTCGAATATTCCGCACCGCCGACGCGATGGGCCTGGACACCGTCGCTGTGTTCTCCGAGGCGGATGCAGGGGCGCCTTTTGTGCAGGAAGCGGACCGTGCGGTTTGCATTGGCCCCGCCGAGGCCGCCAAGAGCTATCTGGATATTCAGAAGATTATTGCAGCTGCCCGGGACCAACAGGCCGATGCCATTCACCCGGGCTACGGGTTTCTGTCTG